>NZ_QGGS01000010.1:0-210273 GCF_003148705.1 Pseudomonas sp. OV226
GCTACGTTGTTCATGGCAATGATCTCCGATGAGCCCCCTGTGAAAGCTTAGTGGGCGATCACAGGGGGCAGCGGGGGTAGCCATTTCATTAGGGGACTGTGTTTACCGGTCGACTTTATGTCTGGCCGCGTACAAACACAGCATTTCCATCGCCAATGTCGCCGCCGCCAGTGAGGTAATGTCGGCGTGATCGTAGGCCGGTGCGACTTCCACCACGTCCATTCCTACCAGATTGATCCCGCGCAACCCGCCCAGAATCTCCAGCGCCTGCACCGTGCTCAAGCCACCGCACACCGGCGTCCCGGTGCCCGGGGCGAACGCCGGGTCGAGGCAATCGATATCGAACGTCAGGTACACCGGGTTATCCCCTACCCTCGACCGGATCGCCTCGACGATCGCTTCGCAGCCCTGGCGATGCACCTGACGCGCATCCAGCACCTGAAAACCCTGGTGATCGTCGTTGGTGGTGCGCAAACCGATCTGCACCGAGCGCGATGGATCCACCAGCCCTTCCCTGGCCGCATGCCAGAACATGGTGCCGTGGTCGACCCGCTTGCCGTCCTCGTCCGGCCAGGTGTCGCTGTGGGCGTCGAAATGGATCAGCGACAACGCACCATGCTTGCGCGCATGGGCCTTGAGCAGCGGATAGGTAATGAAGTGGTCCCCGCCAAAGGTCAGCATCGCGCTGCCGCTGTTCAATATGTGCTCCGCGTGGGTCTCGATGCTTTCCGGGATCGTGTGTGGTGAGCCGTAATCGAAGTCGCAATCGCCGTAGTCGATGACAGCCAAGTGATCGAACGGATCGAACGTCCAGGGCCAGTGACGTTCCCAGGCAATCCCGGTCGAGGCCGCCCGAATCCCGCGTGGCCCGAAGCGTGCGCCGGGACGGTTGCTGGTGGCGGTGTCGAACGGGACACCGCTGACCGCGACGTCGACACCGCGCAAGTCACGGCTGTAGCGACGGCGCATGAAACTGGTGATGCCGGCGTAGGTGCTTTCGGCGGCAGTCCCATAGAGGCTGTCGCGGGTCATGGCCTGGTCGTTTTGCATCGGGACGTCCATGGTGATCTCCTTTTTATTATTGATGGCTACGGAACGTGGTCCACAGACGCGTGCGCTGGCGCAGATCCTTGAGGCTCATGCTTTGGTCGGCGTACAAGCGTTCGCGCATCTCGGGCAACGGAAAGATGTCCGGGTCGGTGCGCACAGCTTCATCCACCAGCGGCGTTGCCGCCTGGTTGGCCGTGGCGAAAAACAGCGTGTTGGTCAGCGCCGCGACGGATTCGGGGCGCAACATGAACTCGATAAATGCCCGGGCAGCTTCAGGGTGCGGTGCGTCCTTGGGGATCGCCAGGTTGTCCTGCCAGACCAGCGTGCCCTCCTTCGGAATCCGGTAGACCACTTCGAACGGTTTGTTGGCCTTGTGCGCCTGATCGGCCGCCATGCTGGCATCACCGTTGTAGGTCAGCGCCAGGCAAACGCTGCCATTGGCCAGATCGCTGATCTGCCGGCCGGTGGCGACGTACAGCACATTCGGTTGCAATTGATGCAACAACGCCTCGGCGGCAGCCAGATCCGCCTTGTCGGTGCTGTAGGGATCTTTACCCAGATAATGCAGCGCCAGGCCGATCACCTCTTGCGGCGAATCGAGAATGGCGATGCCGCAGTCTTTCAGTTTGCTGGCGTATTGCGGATTGAACAGCAGGTCCAGGCTATTGAGCGGCACGTTTGGCAAACGCTGCTGAACCGCTTGCACGTTCATCCCCAAACCCAATGTGCCCCAGGTATAAGGCACGCCGTAGCGGTTACCGGGGTCGACGGCCGCGAGTTTCTCCAGCAAATCGGGGTCGAGGTTAGCGTAACCCTTCAGGCCTTCATGGAGGATTTCCTTCAGCGCCCCTGCCGCCAGCCCACGGGCCAACACGCTGGACGATGGCACCACCACGTCATAACCGCTGCCGCCGGTCAGCAGCTTGGTTTCCAGCACTTCGGAGGAGTCGAAGGTGTCGTAGCGCACGTGAATACCGGTTTCCTGCTCGAACCGCTGCAAGGTTTCGGGCGCCACGTAATCGGCCCAACTGTAGAGATTGAGGGTCTTTTCCTCGGCCTGTGCCGAGGCGGCCATGGCGAGGAACAGCGCGGGTAAACACAACTTGAAGACGGGAACCATGACGAGCACCTGACCAGGGGAAGTGGATGCAGCGTGCGCGCTCGGATACATTGGCGAAATACCAAGTTTGTTAACCTGACTTTATGGCGGAGTAATGTTTGATGCTCGGGCAACTTCACGACCTCGACCTGCAACTGCTGCGCCTGTTTGTCCGTGTGGTGGAGTGCGGCGGTTTCAGCGCGGCCCAAGGTGAGCTGGGTTTGAGCCAGTCGAGCATCAGCCAGCAAATGGCCAGGCTCGAAACCCGGCTCGGTTATCGCTTGTGCAGTCGTGGCAAGGGCGGGTTCAAGATCACGCCCAAGGGTGAGCAGCTGTTGACCGCGACGCGCGGGTTGTTTGAGTCCATCGAAGCGTTTCGTCATCAATCCAATGGCGTGGCGGGCCGATTGATCGGCGAAGTGCGCCTGGGCCTGTCCGAGGCCCTCGATCAATCGGTGCTGCAGCGGGTGGCCGATGCGATCCGACGCTTTCGTGAGCGAGACGAATCGGTGCGCATCGAGTTGATCAGCGCCATGCCCGGCGAAATGGAACGCCTGCTGCTACAACAACGACTTGACCTGGCCATCGGCTATTTTTCACAGGTGCAGGGCGCCTTTGACTACCGCGAACTGTTCACTGAAACCCAGCACTTGTATTGCGCCGCCGGCCATCCGTTGTTCACCGATGACGCGCCGAGCGACGACGCCCTGCACGCCTGTGACCGAGTCGATCACCCCTACCGTTTTTTGCGCAGTGACGAGCCGTTTCAAGGCAAATTGTGCTCGGCGCGCTCCGAGCAAGTCGAAGGCACCCTCGCCTTCATTCTGTCGGGCAAACACGTGGGCTACTTGCCTGATCACTTTGCCCGCAGCTGGGAAGACAAAGGTTTGCTTCGCGCCGTGCGAGAAGGTGATTTGAGCTTTGAGGTGGCGTTCCACCTGGCCCGTCACCGCGCCGTGGTACCGGGCGATGCGCAGAAGGCCTTTGAAGAAGACCTGCTCGCTGCATTTGAATGAATTCCCAGCGATGATCGTTCCCACGCGGAGCATGGGAACGAGAAAACCCGACCTTTCAGGCAGTTATTGTGCGTTGCCCTCGCTGTCCGCTGCTGGCATCCTGCGCCTCCATTTTCCGACCCGGCCCGCCTTTTGGCACGCAAACCATCATGACCGCCTCTGAAAAAGCCCCCGCCTCGCGCAACAACGACCTCATCTATGGCCTCAACGACCGCCCGCACCTGACCGCGACGGTATTCGCCGCCCTGCAACATGTGTTGGCGAGTTTTGTCGGCATCATCACCCCGACCCTGATCATGGGCGGTGCGCTCGGCCTGCAAAGTGAAGTGCCCTACCTGATCAGCATGGCGCTGTTCGTTTCCGGCCTGGGCACCTTTGTCCAAGCCCGGCGCTTCGGCCCGGTCGGCTCCGGCTTGCTGTGCCTGCAAGGCACCAGTTTCTCGTTCATCAGTGTGATTCTCAGTGCCGGGTTCATGGTCAAGGCACGGGGCGGCGGCACCGATGAAATCCTCTCGACGATCTTTGGCGTGTGCTTTTTTGCGGCGTTCATTGAAGTGGTGCTGAGCCAGTTCATCGGCAAACTGCGGATGCTCATCACCCCGGTGGTGACCGGCACCATCATCACGCTCATGGGCTTGTCGCTGATCAAAGTGGCCATGACCGACATCGCCGGCGGCTTCGGTGCACCGGACCTCGGCGCGGCCAGCCACTTGGCGCTGGCGGCCCTGGTGCTTGGCACAATTGTGCTGTTGAACCGGGTCGATGTGCCGTTCCTGCGCCTCGGTGCGATCGTCATCGGCCTGACGTTGGGCTATGTCGTGGCCTGGCTGATGGGCGACGTCAGTTTCGCCAGCCTGCCCGATGTTCCGCTGATGAGCGTGCCGGTGCCGTTCAAGTACGGTTTTAACTTCGATTGGGTCGCGTTTGTGCCGGTTGCGGTGATTTTCCTGGTGTCGCCCCTGGAAGCCGCCGGTGACCTGACCGCCAACTCGATGATTTCCCGGCAACCGGTCAAAGGCCCGGTTTACATTCGCCGGATCAAATCCGGCCTGCTCGCCGATGGCCTCAACTCGGCCATGGCGGCGGTATTCAACAGCATGCCGATGGTCACGTTTGCGCAGAACAACGGCGTGATCCAGCTCACCGGCGTCGCCAGTCGTTACGTGGCGTTTTTCATCGCCGGTTTGCTGGTGCTGCTGGGGTTGTTCCCGATGATCGGCGCGGTGCTGCAACTGATGCCAAAACCCGTGCTTGGCGGCGCCGAGCTGGTGATGTTCGGCACCGTGGCAGTGGCCGGGATCAAGATTCTCGCCGAAGCCGGCCTGCATCGACGCAACATGCTGATCGTGGCGATATCCCTCGGCATGGGCCTGGGTGTGGCGGCGGTGCCAGAGGTGTTGCGCGAGTTACCGATGGCGTTGCACAACATTTTTGAATCGCCGATTACCGTCGGGGCGTTGTGCGCCATCGTGTTGAATATCTTCCTGCCCGAGGAGTTCATCGAGCTGGAAGAAGACGATTTCGACCCGGAAGCCTCGATCCTTCAGGTCATGGAAAACCCCGATGTTACGAGGTGAAGCGCACGCCGGGCTTAGGTCGTTCATCGACGGTGAGCTCAAACACATCCGGGCGCGCATAGTGCCCGACCACGTCGTATTCATATCGCGCGCGGATCAAATCGTCGGTGTCGATATGCGCCGTGAGCAAACCGGCGCCGTCACGCAGCGGCCCGGCCAGGATATCGCCCATCGGGCCGACAATGACGCTGCCACCGGCAATCAGTGGCCGATCCGCCGGCCAGTTGGCGATGTCCACGCCCAAGGCTTGCGGTGAATCCTGGACCTGGCAAGCGCTGACCACAAAGCAGCGGCCTTCATGGGCGATGTGACGCATGCTGACTTGCCACATCTCGCGCTCGTCCACCGTCGGCGCACACCACACTTCGATGCCTTTGGCGTACATCGCCGTGCGCAGCAGCGGCATCATGTTTTCCCAGCACACCACAGCGCCGATGCGCCCGACCTGACTGTCGATCACCGGCAACGTCGAGCCATCGCCCTTGCCCCAGATCAGCCGTTCGGTGCCGGTGGGCATCAACTTGCGGTGTTTAGCCACGAGCCCGGCCTGCGGGTCGAAATACAGCGCCGTGCAATGCAGCGTACTGCCTGCGCGTTCAATGACGCCGACCACCAGATTGGCCCCGGTACGCGCCGACAAACCGGCCAGGGCTTCAGTCTCGTCGCCAGGTACATCGATGGCGTTGGCGAAATAGCGGGCAAACGCCTCACGACCTTCCGGCAACCGATAGCCCAATTGCGTACCAAACCCTTCGCCCTTGGGGTATCCACCCAGCAATGCTTCGGGCATCACCACCAATTGGGCGCCGGATTCGGCAATGGCGTTTTCCCAGGCAAGAATCTGCTCCAGGGTGTCGGCCTTGCCACCGGGCAAGGAGCCGATTTGCAGCGCGGCAACAATTGACTTGGGCATCGCAGTGACTCCATTGGCATCAGGTGTTGCTCATTCTCCGGCGCCACGGGATCATGAATAAAGCCCGATTCGCTGCTGAATGATATGAACCCTATGAATATCGCCACCGTCGATCTCAACTTGCTCAAAGTCTTCGAAGCGTTGCATGAGGAGTCCAGCGCCAGCCGCGCGGCCTTACGCCTGGGCGTGACGCAATCAGCGGTCAGTGCCGCGTTGCGTCGACTACGCGAGGTGTATGGCGATCAATTGTTTGTGCGCACCGGACGTGGACTGGCACCGACGCTCAAGGCCAACCAACTGAAACCGGTGGTCAGCGACGCCTTGAACAAATGCCGTCAGAGCCTGGCCATGGTCGATCCGGCGGCCAATCATTACGAAGGTCGCTCCGTAACGGTGGGGATGTCGGATGATTTTGAAATCGCCTATGGCCGGCGATTGATCGAAGAAGTTGCGCGTACAGCACCGAAGCTGCGGCTGATCTTCCGGCAAACCCACAGCCAGATCGTCGCCCACGCGTTGATGGATCGCAGCATCGATCTGGCGATCACCGCCGGTGGATTCGCCGAACGGTTGCTCAGTCGTCAGGTATTGGGTGAAGGCGGATACAGGTGCCTGGTGGATCGCGCCAGCCTGACCGAAGGGCAATCCATCATCAGTCTTGAGGAGTTTGTTGCCCGCGATCACATCCTGGTGTCGTCCGGTGGTTTTATCGGTATCACCGATGAAGGGCTGGCGGCACTGGGGCTCAGTCGGCGGGTGTGTGCGTCGACTACGCACTTTGCCGCGTTGCCCCATCTGCTCAAGGGCAGTCAGGCGGTGGCGACCATTCCGGCGCACGCCGCGCAAAGCATCGCGGCGCTCAGTGGCCTGGCGTTGCTGCCCTGCCCTTTGGCGTTGCCGCGTTACCCGATCGAACTGGGCTGGCGTACCAGCACTCAGCTCGACCCGGTGGTATTGAAAGTGCGTGAGGCGATTGTCGCGTGTTTTGCCTGAAAAACGGCCTTACTTGTTGGCGGCCATGAGGCGGTTGACTTCACTGCGCACCATGTTGGCGTATTCCGGTGGTGACATTGCGTCGAGTTCGGCCCGGACCCACTCAGCCCACTTGCCTTTACGCTTGGCGCGCTCACCGAACAACCGCGCGGCCTCACCCTTGGATTTGCCCAGGTTGCTTTGCCAGAGGTCGAACAGACGGGATTTTTCATCTTCCAGCGCCGCGCGCTCGGCGAGGGGTTTGTCGGCCAGATTGAAGCTCATGGGAATTTCCTGCTGCGTAAAATAGGCGACATCTTACACTGTAGGACGAAATGTCCGACTCGGGATTTTCCATCCTGTAGGCTCATCGGAAACATTCACTGCAACTTTTTCGTTGCCGCCAGACTCCATTGTTCACTGTCCACTTACCTGCAAGGAGTACCTCAATGGCTCGCAAAACCGCCGCACAATTGGCCGAAGAGCAAATCAAGGACCTGGCATTCAGCGAGCTGGCAACGCTGATCGAAGAGTCGGAAAAGCTGCTCAACAGCAGCGCCGCGCTGGTCGGCGATGACGCAGAGACCCTGCGTGAGCAAATCGCCTTGAAACTTCAGCAGGCACGGGACTCCGTCAGCCGTGCGCGCGACCGGGCCCAACCCGCCGTCGACGCCACCGAAACCTACATTGGTGGTCACCCATGGCAAACCGTCGCCATCTCTGCCGGGTTCGGGCTGGTGGTCGGATTGTTGTTGGGTCGACGTTAAACGGTGCTGGGTTAAACAGCAAAAAGGCGAGCATTGCGCTCGCCTTTTTCATGCCTGCCTTACACAGGTTTGTAGCAGCTGGCGCAGCCTGCGTCCGGCTGCGCAGCAGTCGTAAATCCTATACACGCGGATGTCCTGAAACACCGTATCGTTTGATTTTACGACTGCTGCGCAGCCGGACGCAGGCTTCGCCAGCTGCTACAGGATTGTAGTTTCCTTGTTACTGCGCGAGTGCTCGCAGGTTCGCCAGCGTCTCGGCGTCCAGCGAAATGCCTTGAGCAACGGACTTGGCCCGTTGCTGCTGGCGTCGATCACCCGGAAGGCGCTTGAGGCCCACGCCGTGCATCTGCCGCACCAGTTCCTGACTGCGTTCGGCAAAATTTTGCCCGGCCGACTTGCTTGGATCGATCACGATCAGCAATTGGCCAGTCCAGGGAGTCTTGGCGCCCGGGTGATTAGACCAATCGAACTCAAAGGAAAAATTGCCGCCAGTCAGCGCTGCCGCCAACAGTTCCACCATCATCGACAGTGCCGACCCTTTGTGCCCGCCAAAGGGCAGCAATGCGCCGCCTTCGAGAATCGCTTTCGGGTCCTGTGTTGGCTGGCCCAGACTGTCCACGCCCATGCCCGCCGGCAAGCGCTCCCCCTTGCGTGCTGCAATCTGCACATCGCCATGGGCAATGGCACTGGTGGCAAGGTCAAAGACAATCGGCTCGCCATCGGCCCGGGGGGCGGCGAACGCAATCGGGTTGGTGCCGAACAGCGGACGATCGGCGCCGTGCGGCACCACGCAGGTCATGCTGTTGACCACGCTCAGCGCCACCAGCCCTTCATAGGCAAAGGGCTCGACGTCCGGCCACAAGGCGGCGAAATGGTGCGAGTTGCGAATCGCCAGCACCGCAATGCCGGCGCGGCGGGCCTTTTCCACCAACAGTGCGCGTGCCGCCGCCAGCGCCGGTTGGGCAAAACCATTGCCGGCATCGACGCTGACGAACCCCGAGGCAACGTCTTCTACCACCGGCACGGCCTGGCCATTGACCCAACCGCTTTTCAGGGTCGAGACATAACCGGGAATACGAAACACACCGTGGCTGTGAGCACCATCACGCTCTGCGCCGGCGCAGTTGCGGGCCAGGGTACTGGCGACCTCGGCAGAGGTGCCGTGGCGTACAAAAATCTGTTCGAGCAATTGAACGAGCGCGTCGAAATCGAGCGTTTGGGTGTTCGAACTGACGGCCATTTCGGGCGATGCGGTCATCTGAAGCTCCAGTTTTATTATTGAGTACGGGCAACAGGGTGAAACAAGGTTGCAAGGCAACCCAAAAGAGTCACCGATTAAGCGCTGCTGTACCGGCGTCCTGTCAAGCCTCGGCCACCTGATTGGTTCAAGCAATATGTACCGCACGCAACCTGTCGACTGACCGTATCGTTTTTCCTCCAGCCAATAGTCAGCGATTGCCAACCGATCGCGGCAAATCGAGGAAGAACGATGATTGATCCCTCCGCCCCTTATTTTTTCGACGAGGCAGAACGCGCCTCCTCCGCCCGCCAGCCCGGTGACCGCGAAAAAGCACTGAACTTCACCCTTGACGACCTGAAGTGGTTGAAGAACGTGTATTTGGCGACCGAGGTCGCCCGTATCGCGCAAAAAGACCCTATGCACGTTTACCTGCTGCTACTGAACAGGCCGGGCACGCCGGATATTCCATTGGCTGGCACTTTTGCCATGAGTCGCCCGGATGATGGCGAAGTCACGCTTTACACGCCGTGGAAAGGGTTGGTCAAGTTCGCGGACATGGACGACCTCAAAAGCAAGCTCAAGGAATGGCTGGCGTCGAACCCTGGCAAACGTGAGTTGTTACGCTTTCTCACTATCGATCAACGCCGCGCGCTATCTGCCACCGCGGCAGCTGATATTTCCACGACAGAAATCCCGGGCGCGGTGTTTCAAGACCAACAGGTCCGGCTTGAACGCAACCAGGAACAGAACATCCAGACCATGATGGACCAGTTGCTCAACCTGCCAACGCTGCAATCAATGCTCGATGACACATTGAAAAACGTGTTGCACAAACCGTTTCCGGCCCTGGACCAGCGTCTGACGCGACTGAAGAGTTTTGTCAGTACCCCTTCGGCCTTCGACGAACGTGAACCCCGGCACACGATAACGTCGCTATCGCTCAATGACGCCCTCCTTCACTTTTACCTGACCAACCAGTGGCCTGCGGGCGACTCCAGGCTCTTTGCCCATCCCGGACACGGCCTGAGCAGCGATGCCGATAACCTGGCGTGGGAAAGCGCGGTAAAAGAAATCGCCCACAGTTTCACGCCTCACTTGCACAGCCAGCTCGATGTGTTCTGGAACACCGCCATGAGCAATGGTCTGTCGCGGCGGGCGTTTTTCAGCGAAGGCTTGCGCGATACGTTCCACCATAAGCTTCTACTCCAGCGCCAGGAGGGCACGTTGACGACGCAGGAGTACCTGCAACTGATGAACCTCAGCCTCGCGCCCACGGATGCTCTGAGCATTGAAAAAGTGCGGGTGACCGCCCCCTTCAAGCATTACGTGGAACTGGCCTCGGCCTTGATGATTGGAGGCGCCGACACATTGGCTTTTCTGTACACCCCGTCTCGTGGCATTGAAGCCGCTGACACACTGTCGGCAGTCAAAAAAATCGTGCTGAACATGCTCAAAAGCGAGGGATATGAAGACACCTTGCTCAACTTCATGTCGCTGGAGGA
This sequence comes from Pseudomonas sp. OV226, assembly GCF_003148705.1. NCBI lineage: Bacteria > Pseudomonadati > Pseudomonadota > Gammaproteobacteria > Pseudomonadales > Pseudomonadaceae > Pseudomonas > Pseudomonas sp. OV226. The sequence continues at coordinate 10,137 of NZ_QGGS01000010.1, forward strand.
ACGCACCACGTTTCTGGGCCTGCCGCCCGATGAACGCTTGATTGAAGGCGCCCCCGTCGTGCAGCCGGCATTTGAAGACATCATGACCACCATCATCGACAAGCAACGCGACAACCTCAGTCATGCCTTGAGCCGTTACCGCGAAAGCGAAGGCACGCTGTCGCCCTATGCCTTGCTCGATAGTGCACTGGATGTCCGTGGTCTGATCGACGACCGCCTGCTGGCCTTCGACGCTGCCGGCCGCTGGAGTACACGGGTCGATCAGCGCTGGAGTGCTCAACCGGTGACCGTACGAGCCGAGTCGGCCAAGGAAGGGCTGGTGCGGCTTGATTCGGTTGCGCAGGCGCTTGATCAACTCCTGGACAAGCATCCGGCCATTCCCCCAGGCCTGCGCACCCTCACCCAGGTACAGAGCCTTGTCAGTTCGTCCGTGGAGAACTTGCAATCAAGTTTTACCCAGACCCTGTCAACGGCGTTGCGCACTGAGTTGAACCTGCGCACGGTCGCAAGGACCTTGGGATCGGCGGAACAGGCCATCATCAAAACCGTGCTCGACAGCCCGGTGCATTTGCAGCGAGCCGCATTGAACGGTTTTTTGCCGCAGGTGTTTTCCCTGGCGTTGCAGGCAAGCGGCGTGGCCGCCCCTCTGAAACTGGCCAGTTGTTTTGTGCTGACCGAACGCGGTGGCCTGGACCCGAAGCATTCGGGCAAGGCCATCTTGTGGACGCCGGCATTGGGATTCGAAGCCTTCGAGGCACTGCCTCCATTACATGCCGAGCTCGATCATCGCCTAAATGACGACACGTTGCGCTTGACCCTTTTGGAGAACCTCAGCCGTAGCGAACGATTACCGGGCAGACGTTACACACGTGCGCCACTTCAGCAGATACACGGGCATTTTCTCGATCACCTTCAAAAGCCCCATGTCCATCTCGACCAGACGTGTATCACTCGCGCATTGGCCACGCCACTTCCCTCCGCGCCACTGACCGACCTGCTGAACCTGGTGGCGTTACGACAGCCGCTGACGGGATTGCGCCGTGCGACGGAGATTGCCCTGTCACTGACGACTCAACAAAAACTGCCGGCATGGCTGGCCAAGGCGTCCCTTAAAGATCTGGTGCTGCACGGGGAACTGCTGCAGCAATACCTCGATTGCGTCAAGGACGACCAGGATTACCTCACGGGCCTACAGTCACTGCAGCGCACGGCTCACGCTGAACTGGAAAAACAACTCAAGACAGACGATTTCAATATCGACCCGGACAAGGTCCTGATCCGGATCAGCGCACGCCCCACTTCGTCGCCCCGTACTCAAACCCTCACCGACTTTGCATTGACGCCTTTCAAGGAACTGGACCAGGCCCGATTCAATCTGGAATCGCTTGAGAACACCGTGATTCCCAAGGAGATGGACGAGCGCTACATCAACGAACTGATACGAAACCTGAAATCGGGTGAGCAACAGCAGAAAATACTGAACGAAGCCCTTGCAGACACCCCGGCCAATGCCGATCGCAGAAAACGCTTTTACCGACAACTGCCCTGGCAACTGATGCATTACGCCCACACGGAAAAACTGCAGGAACGCCTGAGTGAATCGGGATTTGATCTGGTCCGGCAAATCATGGACATGCCCGACGCCATCGCCCGCGCGGCAGTCGACGGTGCCCATGCAATCATTCGTCCGCTTGAATTCCTGGGGATCAAGCCGGCACAGACGATCAAGGTTGCGGGTGTCTACTTGATCGGTTCGGCAACAGATAGCGCAATGCCCCAAGTCCTTGTCGCGCCACACAGCCCACTTCACGGGATCAAGGAATATGAAAACGAAGGGCAACTGCTGGCGGAGTTGAAAGCGCGGGGACCGCTGCTCGACTGGCTACTCACACACCTGCCGCAACCCGACCGGACACTGCTGGAATACCGGATGGCAATCACTCACAACCGTGGCACTCGAGCAGCAACGTCTTCCGAACCCCGCACCAGCGAGGTAACACTGGCGTCCAATCCGATCAATGGGCACCTGTTCAGCCAGTTGTTCAATGACAATGCGGCGCTGTTGGGTCGATTGCTCGGTTGTCAGGCCGACGACAAAAAACACGGTGAATGGGCGACCATCAAGCACGTGCTGAGCGAAGACCTGCACGAGACCGTCTCGTTTTTCATGGGAAAACTCACTTACCCCATCACCGTGTGGCGAAGTTACCGCGACATCAAGCAATCCGCTGAAGACCTTCAGACGCATAAGTGGGGCGCGGCGATAAGAGCGTTCATCAGCGGCATTGCTCAACTGGCATCGTTACGGCAATCGCAGGCGTTTCAAAGCAAGATACCTTCGACGCCGGACTCCACTGTGCCGCAGGCGCCCGCCCCCGAATTCAAATGGCATGACGTCGACATCACCGGCCCTGAACGCACGCACTTGAAGCGCCATGAAAGCATCGAAGTCGACCTGGGTTCACTGACCCTGGACGCATCGCGTGGACTGTATACCCATCCAAAAACCGCAAAACATTACGCCCCCGTTGAAGGAAAGGTGTTTGCGGTCGCCAGGCATGGCACTCGCTGGCGCATTGCAGGTAACCAGATCCGTGGCCCTCTATTACTCCAAAACACAGCGAAACAATGGGGCCTTGACCGAAAAACGTCACAGCCCCACTTCAGCCTTCTCGACCGATTGGATACGGCCATGGCGGTGTGGGGCGGCATGAACATCGACGCCAGTGGAATGGTGCAAATCCGACAAAGGTTTCCGTACAAGGCGCGTCAGATCGAAGAGGCACTGGACCAGGCCACTACCTATGCCTGGACCTGCTTTCGCAATCTGCACTTGCTGAAGAATTCCGAAGAGACCCAGACCCCGGTTCATCAGATCGTCACCGACTTTATCGGCATAGAACATGTATTGCCCGCGCACGTGGAACAGTTGGAAAAAACCGTGACCGAGGTGTTTGCAGCCTTGCTCGACCCCACGCTCAGGAAGCCCGACTCCGATCGTTTTGTGGTCGGCCGGATGGTCGCCGGCGCGGCGGATGCGTTTGCCTTCATCGCGCCGAAGGATGCGAAGCGAAAGCTACACCTGGTTGAAAAGTTCTTCAGTCCCGGCTTCGAACACTACCGCCAGCACCTGCGCGACAGGCAATTCCCTATCGGTGCCCATAGCCGTGCGATGACGATTATTCATGAGCTGTCACACATCGTCTGCAAGGCTGAAGACATTGCCTACCTCGATGTCAGCCGCCCATTCGCGGATCTGATAGGGACGTCCACCACGATTGCCAAGATGCTCAAAACCGCGTTGTCCGAGGCTCAAAGCACCGGGCTTTCAATCAAGACACCCTATACCCAGCTATTCATGACCCCAGACCCTGATACCGGCGAGTGGGAGGAACTGGGTGATACGTCTCATGAAGATACTCAGCGGGTCAAAGATCATGTTTTAAAGTTGACCGGCGCAGAAAACCTCAGCGGCGCCCGTCATACCTTCAAGAAAGATCCCCTGGTCCGGCTTAAGGTACAGCTGAGCAACGCCGACAGCATCGCCTGGTTGATCGGTCATTTGGGACGACAACTTCACGTCAATGCCCCCTGACCTGAAAAACTCAAATGATAGTTAATTGCCATGACGGCAGTTAGAATGCCGGAAATCAGGACGAGTCAATGACCGACAATTCTCCATTGCCAGCCAAATATGACGCGATCACCGATGCCGCAGCGCACTGGTGCTTGCGTCTGCACGCTATCGACTGCACGGCCCAGGAGCGGGTCGCCTTCGAACAATGGCGTGACGCTCATCCGCTGCATGCGATTGAGTACGAGGCCATGCTGGAGATCTGGGAGGTCGCAGGGGAGTTACCGCGCGCCAAAGCGGACGACCCCGCTGCTCGCTCCAGACCCGCCATGCCGTGGCGCCGTGTCGGCATCGCCGTCGCGTTTTGCGCAGTGGTGCTGCCGCTCGTGGCTTTCAGCGGCTGGAACTTGGGGTGGTTCCCTGATTCGTACCAGCACTTTGAAGCCAGCGACACGGTCCGTCAGGTCACCCTGAGCGACGGCACCCAGGTTGAACTGAACCTTGGCAGTGAGTTGACGTTCAGCCACTACAAGGATCAACGTCGGGTGACGTTGAAAAAAGGCGAAGCCTTCTTCAGCGTCCACCCTGACACGGTGCACCCGTTTGTCGTCAAGGCCGCCAGCGGCAGGATTCGGGTGACCGGCACCCGATTCAATGTCTGGATGTACGAAGATCAGGTCCGTGTGAACCTGATCGAAGGTTCGTTGCTGGTCACCAGTAACGATGACCTTCCCGGCAATGGTTTATCTCTGGGGCCCGCCATGCAAGCGCGCTACAGCGAGGGCGACTACACACCGCAAATCAGTCAAACCTCTTCCGGCGATAATGCCCTGGCCTGGCGCAGTGGCAAACTCATCGTCGATGATCTGGCGCTCATCGATGTCTTGCCGCTGATCAATCGTTACCTGAGCAAACCCGTCACGGTGGCCGATCACCGCACCGGCCAGATCCGCCTTGGCGGTATCTACAACATCAAGGACCTGAACAACCTGGTGGCATCTCTGCCCAAGGTGCTACCGGTTTACCTGACCCGAAACCAGGACGGTAACCCGGTCATCAATTCCATTCCGCAACAAGCCCCCAAAAGCTGAAGGCCGCAATCCTGTGGCGGGTGTGGTCGCGCCGGGTTGACCCTCCAGGCGCACTTTTTGGAGTGCGGCACAGAATCCTCGTGCGAAAACAAAAGACAAAAAAGTGACCCGGCAACGGCATTCCAGATGACCGTCATCACATGCCACTCACATACTGCCGACAAATTTTCTACATTCCGGCCCTCATTATTTGTCGTGCTCGTTCAACTCAATGAATGAAAGCACCCATCACATTTCCTGGCCGGTTCGGAAAAGGAGTTTTTGCATGTACAACTCGCATCTGCCAACGGACGGTAGCAACGCGCCCACAAGCCCAGCCATGGGCACCGCAATTTTCGAGCAACGCGGTGAGCACCATGTCAATGAACGGATCAGATTGCTGCTTAAAAGCTTTGGCCTGCGAACCAGCCTGATTCGCCTGAAAGTGATCGACGCCTTGCTGGTCGCCGCCGAAAACGAACGCAGCCTTGGCGTGCGCGGTGTACATAGCCAGTTGATGGACCTGGATATTCCCCTGTCCTTCCTCAGTGTGCGAGAAGTGTTGAAACGATTGTGCAGCGAAGGCGTGATCATGCTCAATCCGGACAAAAGCTACAGCCTGCATCCGCACGCCATAGCCATGCTCCATCGCGAGCCCTCAGCTCAAGATGCATCGCTCAAGGCTTGACCTTGCGACGCATCACGCCATTGATCACCACCACGATCACCGCCACACCGATGGCGATGTACTGAAACACCTTCTCAGTGATGACACCTTCATTTTGCAAATACGAAAGGCCGAACATGATCCCCAGCACGACCAGAGAGATCAAAATCGAGTATTTCAAACGTTGCGATTGAGTCATTGCCAGTTCCTGAACCTGTAAAAGTATCCACTTTGTATCCGAATGCATGCCAACCCCCTACCTTTCTGCGGGGATGATGCGCTGCAAACGGAGTCTCATGTTACAGCCGATGACGAGTTTTGGCTCCATAGCGGCGTAACCATGAGGATTTTGAAATGTTTCGTCGAATCACACAGCTGATTCCCCTGCTTGCACTCCTGGCCTTGAGTGGCTGCATCGTTTTCCCCCATGGTGGCTGGCACGGCGACCACCACTATGACCGTGGCGGACCCGGTTATTATGAACATCGCTAACTTCCGAATGACTCAAAGGGCCAACCTTATTCACTTTTATTTGTAGGAAACTTCCAAAAAACACTTAACTAGTGCCCGCCCCTGCTGCGGGCATTTTCATTAGTTTTGCACCCCCTTCAAACACTTGTACCAGCATCGAAATATAGTGAATACCTTTGAAACACCGGGTCTCATTCATTGATTAGAACCGCCCCTACTCAATGACTACTCTTGTCGTGCAAAACGATAGTCCGTTAATCAACTTACAGCGAAACAGGAAAACCATGCACAGGCCTTTGATAAACATAAGCCCGTATCATTTGCTTGGCTTTTGCTTCGCAATAACATTATTCGAACTACTCACTTATATGGCCAGTGACATGATCATGCCCGCCATGTTGACCGTCACCCATGAACTGAACGCCAGTGCCCGACATGTTCCTTTTGCCTTCAATCTGTATTTGGCGGGAGGCATACTTTTGCAATGGCTTATCGGGCCTCTCTCCGACCACTTCGGTCGCCGAAAAATGTTACTCATCGGCTGTGCGGTATTCGCTCTGGCGTGTAGCGCTGCCTTCGGTGTGCAAAGCATTTATGCGTTCAACGGATTACGCCTGATCCAGGGCATGGGCCTGGGGTTTGTCATTGCTGTCAGCTATCCCGCCTTGCAAGAAGTGTTCTGCGAAGCCGACGCGGTAAAAATCATGGCGTTGCTGGGCAACGTGGCACTGCTTTCTCCCCTTCTTGGGCCGTTGCTTGGCAGCCTGCTATTAGAGTGGCTGACGTGGCGGGAGCTGTTTTTACTGTTGGGAATCGGTGGCGTAATGGTCTGGTCGGGGCTTTACCTGTTCATGCCGGAAACCGTGGGCACATTGCGCCATGACGGTGTGCGCCTGGTGGCTGTGCCGTTTGAATGGCGCGGCACTGTTCGTCGCTATGCGGCGTTGCTCACCAACCGGCGATTCCTGAACGCCACTGTCGCGCTGGGTATCATGAGCCTGCCCTTGATTGCCTGGATAGGGCTGGCACCGGTGTTGCTGATGCAGAACCTGAAGTTATCACCGCTTGAATACGGACTGTGGCAGATCCCGGTATTTGCTGCCGTCATTGTCGGCAACCTGATACTCAACCGATTGATCGCCAAGACTGACATCCCACAGTTGATTCGATACGCGCTCTGGCCGTTGTGCGCAGGGCTCATCGCATTGGTCATCCTCAGCGCCTTCGGTGCGTCGACTCCCTGGTTGATCGCGTGCCTGGCGCTATACGCCGTCGGCCTGGGCATGAGCAATGCCGCACTGTATCGCCTGGCGTTATTTACCAGCGACGACAGCAAAGGCCTGGTCTCGGCCATGGTGGGCATGCTCTCGATCATGGTCATGGGCAGCGGCGGGTCAATCCTCGCAGCCGCCGGCGCCGGCAACAGCCATGAATCCTTCTCCCTGATGGCGGGTATCGCGGGGCTCCTGTGCCTATGGCCCCTGCGATTTCTTTTCCGGCGCAACGCTGTCGCGATTGCCGCCTGATCCCTGAGCAAAGGTCTTTTGATGATCCATTTACCTCACACCGATGCGCTGTGCGCGCTAACGAAACCCTATTGTCTGGATTCGGTGCCAGACGGCCTGTTCGATCGGGCGATGAGCGAAATCAGTCTGTTCCATTGCCAGTACACACCTGGCTATGAACGCTGGCTGCACGCCAATGGACTGGATGCCAAGGCGTTAATGTCGATGGATGACTGGTCAAGATTGCCGCCGGTTTTCGCCAACTTTTTCAAACGCCATTTACTATTGGGACCGTCGGGAGAAGGCGCGCTGGAGCTGACATCGTCAGGCACCAGCGGCCAAAAAAGCCGGATGCGCTATGACACGCGAAGCATGGCCGCAGCCCAAGGCATGGTGAACCACATTTTCCGACATTACGGCTGGGACACCCCCGACAGCCCCTGCAACTACTTGCTTTTGAGCTATGAACCCGAAGCGACCATCAGTCTGGGAACCGCCTACACCGATCAGTTTTTATGCAGTTATGCGCCCGTCAACCGGGTCGTTTACGGATTGCGCCTGACTGGCAGTGGCCACGCGTTTGATCTGTTTGGCATCGTCCGCGCCTTGCAGGAATTCGCCGAAGAAGGTTTGCCCGTGCGCATTCTCGGATTTCCGGCGTTCCTGTCCCACGCGCTGCAACACATGATCGACACCGGCATCGCGGACCTCAAACTGCCAGCCGAGTCATTGGTGTTTCTCGGTGGCGGCTGGAAAACCCAGGCCGCACAGCAGATTCCTCTGTCACAGCTGTATGAGCGAATCAATCGCCAACTGGGTATCGAGTTGTCCCGCTGCCGGGATGGCTTTGGTGCCGTCGAACACGCCGTGCCCTACGTCCAGTGTGCTCACCAGCACTTCCATGTGCCGGTGTATTCAAAAGTCTTCGTACGCAACCCCACTGATTTCAGCGTCCAGCCTTATGGCCAGCGCGGCTTGCTTGGGTTTGTGTCGCCGTACATTTCTTCAAGCCCGGCGCATGCCGTAGTGATGAGCGATCTGGCAACGCTACACCCCGGCGCAACCTGCGGGTGCGGCCTGGCGACCGACTGGTTTGAACTGCATGGACGCGCCGGAACCTCTGCCAGCCGAAGCTGCGCGATGGCCGCGTCCGAACTTATTGGAGGGATGTGACATGTATTTGATCAATGGCCAACTGCGTGACGATGTCCCTCTTGAGTCAACGCTTGAGCGTCTACACCAACAACTGCCACGCCTGCTGAGTGGGCCGATCGACAGTGACACCGTGATCGAAACCGCCGCTCGTTTTGCGTTGCGATTACAGACCAATCGGCTTGATCTACCCCTCGATGAAGAACAACACCAAGGGCTAATCGACTTCTGCCAACGCGAAAATCTCAGTACAAAGCTTGAGCGAGAACTGGGCGTTCAACCACGCTCGCTACGCCGAATCGACTACCGGCAAACGAGTTTTGAAAGCTGGCACCCACTGGGACTGGTGGTTCATGTGACACCGGGCAATGCCCCGATGCTGGCGTTCTGCGCGGTCGTCGAAAGCCTGCTGGCCGGCAACATCAACTGGCTGCGCCCCAGCGCCAGTGATGAAGGATTGACTGCGCGGCTGCTCGCCGCCCTGGTGCAGTGCGACAACAGTGGCAAACTGGCCGATTTCATTGCGGTCTTGCCTGTCAGCACGGCGCAGATCCCTCAACTTTGCGCTCACGCTGATGGTGTGTCGGCCTGGGGGGGTGAAATGGCCCTTCACGCCATTCGCCAGCACCTGCGCGCCGGCTGTCGCTGGATCGATTGGGGGCACAGAATCAGTTTCGCCTACCTGTCGCCAGACGCGGCCACTGTTCCAATGCTGGATGCTTTGGTGGACGAGGTTTGCAGTCTGGATCAACAGGCCTGCTCCAGCCCGCAATGGTTGCTCGTCGACAGCTGCGACCCGGGTGTCTTGCAGGGCCTGGGTGAACGACTGGTCGAAGCGTTCAATCGTCGCGCCCCGCAGTGGCCGGCGCTGGTACCGACAGATCAGGAAGCTTCGGAAATCATCACCCGAACTGCCATGGCCCGGCTGGAGCAGTGCTTTGCTGACAAGGTCGGTCAGGTCTGGACCGGCGCCGGATGGCGAATCATCTGGGAGCACGATCAAACGTTGGCGCCGTCGCCGTTGTTTCGCACGCTGCTACTTAAACCGGTGCCGCAACACTTGATCGCCGAGACGTTATTGCCGTGGCGCACCGTGCTGCAGAGCTGTGCATTGATATGTTCTCCCACACAAACTCCCCTTCTGGTGCGCACGTTGGTCAGCGCCGGGGTCACGCGCATTGCGCCTTGCGGGTTTATTCACGATGGCTACACCGGTGAGCCGCATGACGGCGTCTACGCCCTGTCTCGCCTGAGTCGTCGCCTCTCGGTGAGCTTGTCACCGGGTGCGGCGATCGGCCGGGCGACACTCGACGCGCGACCTGTGCAGCCCGACACACGCCAAGCCCCGATCATGGATAAAAACGGGTTCATGACTCAGCCAGTCAGTGCCGCGGCACAGCTTTATTTTCGTTCGGGAGGAAGCAGCGGTACACCGGCGTTGGCGGGATTCAGTTATCGCGACTTCCAGCGACAGATGCGCGCAGCCGCCGATGGCATGTTTGCCGCAGGCCTAAATCCTGCTACGGACCGGGTGATGAACCTGTTTTACGGCGGAAACTTGTACGGCGGTTTTTTCAGTTTTTCCACGATTCTTGAACAAATGGGTGTGACCCACTTCCCGATGGGGGCACCGCCGAATGACGACCTCAGCGAAATAGCCCGGATGATCGTGGACCACCGCGTCACCGTGCTGATCGGCATGCCGAGCACCTTGCACCGCTTGTTCTTCAATGAACAGGAGCTTCTTCGGGCTTATGGCGGCATCGACAAAGTGTTCCTCGGCGGCGAACACCCGGCTGAGGCCAGCCTGCGGCTGATGGAAAGTTGTGGGGTGGAAGAGACTCGCTCGGCGATCTATGGCTCGGTCGACGCAGGCCCTCTTGGACATGCCTGCGCCGCGACGGCCAATGGGGTGTTTCATTTGATGTGCGATACCCAGCACCTGGAGATCGTACACATCGAACAGGATGTGCCGGTTCGGGCCGATGAGGTCGGTCGTTTACTGTTCACTTCCCGGGCGCGGGAAGGTCAGGATGTGCACCGGTATGACGTGGGCGACACCGGTCGCTGGGTACCCGGAGCTTGCCCTTGCGGGCTCGACTCGCCGCGATTCGAGTTGCTTCAGCGCCACGGCAAGTTGCTGCGGATCGGCACACAATTCATTTCACCGCAGGCGTTGCAAGACAGCGTCGGCCGACCGATTCAAATCCTCCTGGACCATGCGCCGGACGGTATGGAACGGCTGCGTGTTCTGGTGAATTCAGACGCCGATGAAGTTCTACACAATCTATTGACTGATGAATCACTGGCTAACGCGGTGAATGATTCATTTTTATCGGTGGACGTTCAAGAGTGTGTTGAATCAGCGTTCACTAGAAACACACACAGCGGTAAAACTCCGTTGGTCATTGATAAACGAACATAAATAGATCGCTATTTTACAGCGACATGTCTTTTAACCCTGAAACACCTGATAGATAGAGAACCCAGTGAATTCAATTTATTCGCTTGAACAACTCGTGCCTTATATACGGCAGCATTCAAACTTCTACCGTAAACATCTGCAACACTTGCCGGCGCAAGACGTGACGCTAAATGACCTGCCCTTGACCAATACGGCTGACTATTGGGCAGACAGTGATGATTTGAATCTTTGGGGCGTGCTGACCGGCAAAATCGAGGACGGGCTGGTATTCAAAACCGGTGGATCGACCAGCCATGGCAAACTGAGTGTTTATACCAACAGCGAATGGCAGACGCTGGTGGGCACCTTCGGTGCCAGTGTTTCTGCCCAACTGGAGAACGGTGACCGCGTCGCCAATCTGTTCTTTTCCGGCGATCTCTACGCGAGCTTTGTGTTCTTCCACGACTCACTCGCGCAGGTCAAAAAATCCATCTGCGAGTTTCCCTTCACGGGTAACGTCGATATGGCTGTACTGGCCGATGCGGTAGATAAACACAGGATCAACGTATTGGCCGGCATACCCGCTCAATTGTTGCAATTTGCCGCCTACCTGCACCAACACCATCGGGCGCTGCTGGGAGTTGAAACCTTGCTGTACGGCGGCGAAAGTCTGTTTCCCTCGCAAATCGCCGTCCTTAAAACAGTGTTCCCCAATGTGCGGATTGCCTCCGCCGGCTACGCCAGCGTCGATGCTGGCCTGATCGGGGCCAGCGCTCGTGATTGCGCCTTGGGTGAGCATCGGACGTTTGAACCGCACACGTTGCTGGAAATCGTCGATGAACTCACCGGAGAAGTCATTGAAGAGTGTGATCGCACCGGTTTGCTGGTGGTCACCAACCTGACCCGCCAACTCATGCCAATGCTGCGTTATCCGGTAGGCGACCGTGCTTGTTGGCGTGAGCCGGCCACGACGCCGATGCGCAAATTCGCACTCAAGGGACGTAGCGCCCACAGTCAGCGAGTTCGGGTGGGTTCGGTGACCTTTCTGGTCGACGAAATCCTGCAGATCCTGCAGCGTGTCGCTTCCAGTGAGCAATGGCAGTTGGTGATCGAGCAAGAAGAATGCAGGGATATCGTAACGGTGAGGTGGGTACCTGACACGCATTCAACCGCCTCCGTCCCCACCTGCGACGCGCTGCATAAAGCACTGGTCGACCACTATCCCGGCATTGAGGAACTGAATCGCGCGGGGTTGCTGACCTTGCGCGTATTGTCCTGCGCGGTCACTGATTTGAAACTTCACCCGCGCTCCGGCAAACAGATGCGGGTCCTGGACCTGCGGGTATACGACACCCCCGTTACGGAGCGCATGTGATGTTCAAGCTTGTTTATCGCCGCTACCAACCCGGTGATGGGAGCGCCGTAAGCCAGTTGTTTCGCGAGGTCTACGGGGATCATTACGCTCGACCGGATGTTTATCTGCCAAACATGATCAGCCAGCACAACGCCGACGGCCACTGGACATCCATGCTGGCGGTGGACGGCGAACGTGTTCTGGGACACGCCGCGTTATGCCATGACACGCTCTCAGATACCACTGAACTGGCCCTCAGCGTGGTCCATCCGGCCGCGCAAGGGCGAGGAATCTCGTCACATCTGAGTCGGGAATTGCTGTTCCTGTCGCAAGCACAGGGGGTCAAGCGCATCCTGATCAAACAAGTCACCCACCATCCCTACACGCAGCGCATGGCGTTCGGCATTGGCTTTCACAGCACGGGACTGCTTCCCGACTACGCGCCGTCACCACTCACCGCGCCTCTGCCGGAAACCATCGTGATCGGTTGCTACTCGGTGGAAGAACACGCTCGCCCCCTTCCCGACCTCGCATGGCCGGAGAGTTGCCGCAGGTTGATGCAGCGTTTGAGCGCGGTGTTCGGGACGTGCCAGCTCATGGCATCGCCACCTTCGATGCCGTTGCAAATCCGCCAACACTATCAACGCTACGTCATCGTCATTCACCGCTTGAACGAGCGCCTGCTGGACCAACTCTGGCGGCTGCCCGGCCATTGGCTGATTTGCGCCAAACTCCAGTTGTCACAGCACTTCACCGAGGACCTGCAGCGAATGACGATGCTCGGTTTCACCTTCACCGGGTTGATGCCCGCTCCCGGCGACCATGGATGGTTCGCCCTGTTTCATCGAGGGGCGAGGCCACGCCACCTCAGCCTGCATTGCCCGGACATGCAACAGTTGCACGACGACTTGCAGCGCAACGTCGGGGCACTGGACACCGCGTGTTCAGCCGCTTGAGTCCTTCTTGTAAACGTTAAGACCCGGCTGTGCGCAAAGCTCCACCAGCCAGTCGACAAACACCCTCACCCGCCGAGACAACTGGCGGTGAGGCGGATACAGCGCCGTCAGCGGCATCACCGGTGGCGGCACGTTCGCGAGTACTTCACACAGTCGCCCTTCCTCGAGTTGGCGGGCGACGTGGTAATACGGCGTCTGAATCAGCCCATACCCGGCCTCACAGGAGGCCAGATAGCCGTCGGCACTGTTCACCAACACCTGTTTGGGTAAATCCATGTGCTGTACTTGATCGCCGAGCTGGAATTCGAGCCCGAAACGCTTGCCGGTGCTCGCGGAGAAGTACTCCACCATCCGATGCCCTTCGAGGTCTTCCAGACACTGAGGCGTTCCGTGGCGTTGCAAATAGTCCGGGCTGGCACACGTGACCTGATCCAGCATGACCAATGGCCGTGCCACCAATGAATCGTCCAGTGCCTGGCCACCGCGCAACACGCAATCGACACCTTCGCGAATCAGATCGACGGGACGGTCGTTCAACCCGAGCTCCAGTTCGATCAACGGATAACGGCGGGTGAATTCGGGCAGCTTCGGAATCACCATCAAGCGCCCTATCCCCGCCGGCATGTCCACACGCAGCAGCCCTTTGGGGTTGTTCCGTGCGGCGGAAAATACCGCTTCGGTTTCCTCCAGGTCTGCCAGCAATCGCACACAACGGGGGTAATACGCCGCGCCGTCGAGGGTCAGGCTGATCTGTCGCGTAGTACGTTGCAGCAGTTGCACCCCGAGATGCGCTTCAAGTTGCTTGATCAAAACAGTGACCGATGCCCGGGGTAATTGCAGGCTGTCCGCCGCTTTGGCAAACCCGCCGAGCTCGACGATTCGGGTAAATACGCGCATGGCGTTGAAACGGTCCATTGCTGTGGTGCTCTTGCTGATTATTTAGATTTTACGAACAGTGATAGCAGTTTTAGCCGGTTTATCTTGTTTCTGTCGAGGTCGACACTGTGCGCTCACACCACAGGGAGTTGATTTCATGCAAACACGTCAATTGGGCAAAAACGGCCCGCAAGTCTCCGCCATTGGCCTCGGCTGCATGGGCATGACCGATTTCTACACCACGGGCGTGGACATCCGCGAGGCCACTGCCACCCTGCATCGTGCGCTCGAATTGGGGATCAACCTGCTCGACACCGCCGACATGTACGGCCCTCACACCAACGAAGCATTGATTGGCAAAGCCATTGTCGGCAAACGCGAGCAGGTGTTTCTGGCGAGCAAATTCGGGATCGTCCGCGACCCGTCCAACCCCACGGCACGGGGCGTCAATGGACGGCCGGAATACATTCGCACGTCTATCGACGGCACCCTCAAACGCCTCGGCGTGGAAACCCTGGATTTGTATTACCAGCATCGGATCGATCCGCAGGTGGCCATCGAAGAAACCGTCGGCGCCATGGCCGAGTTGGTCAAGACCGGCAAGGTGCGTTACCTCGGTTTGAGCGAAGCCTCGGCCGCCACGCTGGAACGGGCGCACAAGGTGCATCCCATCAGTGCGCTGCAAAGTGAGTATTCGTTGTGGAGTCGCGATCAGGAAGAGAACGGTTGCCTGGCCGCGTGCCAGCGATTGGGCGTCGCGTTTGTGCCCTACAGTCCATTGGGGCGCGGCTTTCTGACGGGTGCGTTAAAAAGCCCGGATGACTTCGCGGCAGACGACTACCGGCGTTTCAGTCCGCGTTTCCAAGGCGAAAACTTTGCGAAGAATCTGTTGCTGGTGCAGCAGGTACAGGCATTGGCGACAGACAAAGGCGTGACAGCCGGTCAGTTGGCGTTGGCCTGGGTACTGGCGCAAGGTGACTACCTGATTCCGATTCCAGGGACCAAGCAGCGTAAATACCTTGAAGAAAACGTCGCCGCCCTGGAGGTAAAACTCAGCCGCGACGAGCTGCAAGCGCTGGAAGGAATCTTTCCGGCAAATGCGACGGCAGGCTTGCGCTACCCGGAGGAAGTCATGAAGTTGCTTGACCGCTGACAACATTGCCGGCCCGTTCGTTGTCCGGAACGGGCCGGCAACCGATCATGCCTTGGCGTTGACGCCCTTGTCCAAAGGGACCGTGGTTCCGTTGCCTTTGCCATAAGTGTGCAAGTTCTGCAGCACGTAAATAGCCGTCTTGTATTCCGGGATCAGGCCAACGGCGTACTTGTCACCTTTGATGCTGTTGTTCTGGATGGTGTCCAGTTGGGTGGCAAAGTATTCCAGCGCATTAAACTTCGCATCCGGGTCGTTCTGTACCCCGAACCGGTCAAACTTGTCACCGGCGTTCATCAATGTCATCGAGGTGATATCAGAAATAAGCCCTCTGCCTCGTAAGAAGGCGGCGAGATTGCCCAGTTGTTTCGACGAAACATTGGCCGGGTCGAAGCCTTTAACGTTTCTATGCAGTTTTTGTTCATCCATTTTCGCCGTATTCAGCGCGTTGGGATTGGTGCCCACCAATGCCAGCATCTGCTTGACTCTGGCGTTTTGCGTCACAGGCTTGCCGTTGCTACCTGTGTTCTGAATCAGCAGACCGGCCTTGGCCGTCCAGCCCCCGGTATAGCCGATAGTCATGACTGAATTCCCGACTGCGTCACCATAAACAACTCCTTGTCCGACCGAGTTTAAAGTCGGCGAGTATCGGCGTGGCAACTGGCCACACCAACAACTTATTCCATATTTTTACAATTTCCGTACATTTCAAATACAAACGATCAAGTGTTTAGTTTTATTGCTCTAAACACACTGTCCATAAAACGTATGAACAACTGAACAGGCTCTTTGTACGTCTTGTTTAGTTCGTTTATTTCAGACTCGATACGCTCAGTGCCTGACACCTCGCTATCACACCTCCCAACCTTGGACGGTCGTACCTAAAGCTATCCCTGCGCAGGCCGATAGCCCGACGAAGCACCGCCGCTTAATCCAAGCCCAATAATAAAAGTGCTGCACACAAGGACCGGTCCCATGCCCCCATTCCGTACCATTCAGGGTCGCTACACACTATTTCTGGTGCTGTTTATCCTGCTGCTGTTTGGCCTGACGGTGGCCGGCATCAGCCAGTTGGTTGCGCCTAAACTGCGCCATACCGAGGAACAGGTCGCCCTCAATCGCATCGCCGAAGTCGCCCAACAAATTCAGGGTGAACTGAACAAGGTTCAGGCCCAGCAGCGCAGCATTACCCAAACCATTCCTTTGCTCGACAGCGCCGCCATTGACACGGTGTTGCCAGGCCTGGTGGATCAGTACGGTGAATTGAAAGTGTTCGGTGGCGGGATCTGGCCATTGCCCGGCCAGCGCGAAGCCGGGCGAAACAAGTTCAGCACTTTCTGGCACCGCGACGCCTCGGGCAAGCTGGCGGCCAATGCCTTCTGGAACAGCGACGCCGCGCCGAACTATTACGACCAGGCCTGGTACAAGGGCGGCATGCAAACACCACGAGGCCAATGCGCCTGGGCGGCAGCCTACAAAGATGACGCCAGCGCCGAGCCACGCACCAACTGCGCCATGGCCATTCAGAAAAATGGCGTGGCGTACGGTGTCTCGACCATCGACGTGACGCTGGGCTTCTTCAACGACCTGATCGCACGCAAGGAGAAAGACCTCGGCGCTGAAATGCTGATCGTCGAAGCCGATGGCAAGATCATCAGCAACAGTTCGCGCATCAGCGGCCCGATTGTCCTGAAAAACATCAGTGAACTGGCAGGCAACTCGCCGTTCGCCAACCTAGTGAAAGCCGGCCTGCAAAACCGCGACCCGTCGCAGCGCGTCGAATTTGATAACAACGGTGAAGACAGCACCTTCTTCATGCGCCCGATCGAAGGCTCGCCGTGGTTTCTCGCCACGGCCTTGCCGACCAAACTGATCACCGCCCAGCGCGATGACGTCCTGAGCACATTGAGCCTGTTGCAAATTCCGATGGTGATCCTGCTGGCAATGCTGCAGATCTACGCGATCCGCCAACTGGTCCAGCGCTTGAAAATCCTCAAGGGCAATATCGATGCGCTGTCGACCGGAGACGCCGACCTGACCAAGCGCATCATCATTCGCGCCGAAGACGAACTGGGCGCCATCGGTCATTCGGTCAACGCGTTTCTTGTCTACTTGCAGAACATGATCGGTGAAGTGACCGAGGCCACCGGCGCAATGGCGTCCAGCCTCGACAATCTGCAACGTACCTCGGCGCATACCAGTCAGATTCTGGTGCGTCATGCCTCGGAAACCGATCAGACCGTCACCGCCATCACCGAAATGAGTTCGACCGCTGAAAGCGTCGCGCAAAACGCTGCCGAGACGGCCGCTTTCACCAAGCGCGCCAACGAAAACGCCGACCGTTCGCGGGTAGTGGTCGGCGAAGCGTCCAGCAGCGTGATTGCATTGATCGAAGAGGTGGCGAGCGCCACCCACAAGGTTGAAAGCATGCAGCAGGACGCCCAACGCATCACCGAGATTCTCGGGGTCATTGGTGCCATCGCCGGGCAAACCAACCTGCTGGCGCTCAACGCGGCCATCGAAGCCGCGCGGGCCGGTGAGCAAGGACGAGGCTTTGCGGTGGTTGCCGATGAAGTCCGCGCCCTCGCCGGCCGCACGCAGGACAGCACCTCGCAGATCAATGAAATGCTGACGCGCCTGACCCAAGGTGTCAGCTCATCGGTCAGTGCGATGGAAAACACCCAGGCCAGTTGCCAGTCCGCCGCCGATGCGACAGCACGGGTCAACTCCGGCCTGGATGAAATGGCCGGTTCCGTCAGCCACATCAACAGCCTGAGCACCCAGATCGCCACCGCCGCCTCGCAACAAAGTGCGGTCACCGAAGAGATCAACCGCAGCATGGTGCAGATCCGCCACATGGTGGAAGAACTGGTGAAGAGTGGTCAGGCCAGCGAGCTCAATACCCGGCAATTGCTGGAAGCCAATGCGCGGGTGAGCTCGATCATGGGGCGGTTCAAGGTTCGGTGATTGCCTGAACCTTGAATTGAACCCGAATCCGAATCCGAATCTGAACCCGAACCTGTACCTGTACCTGTACCTGTACCTGTACCTGTACCTGTACCTGTACCAGTACCAGTAGGAGCCGAGCTTGCTCGCGATAGCGGTGTGTCAGTCAACAATTATGCTGGCTGACACATTGCTATCGCGAGCAAGCTCGGCTCCTACTGGTTTTGCATTGTCTGTGCGGTTATTTCTGCATTACTTAGAAACACTCTCCTCCCTCATCCGTGGCTAAACTGGTCAAAATGCGTCTTTTTTGACCGTCACCCGAGTCGAGATCCCTCCCATGCGAACCCACCTGCGTCTGGCCGCCCTGAGCGCCCTTCTCATCTCCTCCCTGGCCCAGGCCGCCGACCTGATCCCCATCGAAGTTCACCGCGACGCCAACTGCGGCTGTTGCAAAAAATGGATCAGCCACCTTGAAGCCAACGGGTTCAAGGTTGAAGACCATGTCGAAACCAACATGAGCGAATTCAAACAACAGCACGGTGTGCCGCCGCGTCTGGCGTCGTGTCATACCGCATTGATCAACGGCAAGTTCGTCGAAGGCCATGTCCCGGCGGATCAGGTGCTGGCGTTGAGCAAGCGTGACGATCTGCTCGGTGTTGCAGCCCCTGGCATGCCCATGGGTTCGCCCGGGATGGAAATGGACGGCATGAGCGATGCCTACCAAGTGATCGGCCTGAAAAAGGACGGCACGGATGTCGTGGTGGCGGACTACCCCGCCCATTGATGTCCGGTGCTTACCTCGGGCTGTTCTTCGCGGCGTTCGGTGCCGCGACGCTGCTGCCGTTGCAGTCCGAGGCCGTGCTGGTGGGGTTGTTGCTCAGCGACCGCTATTGGCTCTGGTCGCTGTTGGCCGTCGCCACACTGGGCAATGTGCTCGGTTCGCTGGTGAACTGGTGGCTGGGGCGCGGCATCGAACGCTTTCGCGACCGGCGCTGGTTTCCGGTCAGCCCTGGTCATCTGGAACAGGCGCGAAAGCACTATCAGCGTTACGGCCATTGGTCCTTGTTGCTGAGTTGGGTCCCGATCATCGGTGACCCGCTGACGCTGGTGGCTGGCGTCATGCGTGAGCCCCTGGGGCGATTCCTGGTGATCGTGACCCTGGCCAAAGGCGCCCGCTATGGCGTGCTGGCCCTGGCCACGTTGGGCTGGGTGGGTTGAACGATCAGGCGCGGCGATTGCCTGTGTTTAATGTCGCGCTAATCATGTCGATTCAGCATCGGCGGATTTTCTACGGAGTTCACCCATGCCCCTCGCCCTCTCCCGCTGGCTGCCCAGCCTGCTGTTGACCGCCGCACTGCCCCTTGCCGCCCATGCCGAAGGACCGGAATACGGCCCTGAATTGCAAGGCTTCGAATACCCCTACACCGTCAAGCATTTCGCCTTTGAGTCCCAAGGCAAATCCTTGCAAATGGGTTACATGGACGTCGCCGTCCATGGCAAGGCCAACGGGCGCAGCGTCGTCCTGATGCACGGTAAGAACTTCTGCGGCGCAACCTGGGACCGTTCGATCAAAGCCCTCAGCGAGGCCGGCTATCGCGTCATCGCACCGGACCAGATCGGTTTCTGCACCTCCAGCAAGCCCGATCACTATCAGTACAGCTTCCAGCAACTGGCAACCAACACCCAACAACTGCTCAAGGCCCTGGGCATTCAGAAGGCCAGTCTCCTCGGCCATTCCACCGGTGGCATGCTCGCCACCCGCTATGCGTTGCAATATCCCGATCAAGTCGAACAACTGGCGCTGGTCAATCCCATAGGCCTGGAAGACTGGAAAGCCCTTGGCGTGCCCCACCGCACGGTCGATCAATGGTACGCGCGCGAACTGAAGCTCAATGCCGACGGTATCCGCACCTATGAGCGCAACACCTACTACGGTGGCCGCTGGAAGCCGGAGTTCGATCGCTGGGTCGACATGCTCGCCGGCCTGAACAAAGGCCCGGGGCATACACAGGTCGCGTGGAACTCGGCGCTGATCTACGACATGATCTTCACCCAACCGGTGTATTACGAATTCAAAGACCTGAAGATGCCCACGCTGTTGCTGATCGGGACGTCCGACACTACCGCCATCGGCAGTGACATTGCCTCGCCAGAGGTCAAGGCCAGACTCGGTCACTACGACGTACTGGGCAAGGAAGTGGCGAAACTGATTCCGCAGTCGACCCTGATTGAATTTCCCGGCATGGGCCACGCGCCGCAGATGGAAGAACCGGCTCAATTTCACAAGGCCTTGCTCGACTGGCTGAACAAAACCAACCCTGTTCATTGATGAGGTAAGGCGGATGGCGGTGCAGATTGCGGTGATCGATGACTGGCAGGATGTCGCTCGCGACGTGGTGGACTGGTCGGTGCTGGAAAACGTCGGCGAGGTGAGTTTTGTCCATGACTACCCGGCCGACAATGAAACCCTGGCCGAGCGTCTGGGCGCCTATGAAGTGATCTGCGTGATGCGCGAACGCACCCGGTTCGATGAAGACCTGCTGCGGCGGCTACCGAAACTCAAACTGCTGGTGACCGGCGGCATGCGCAACGCGGCACTGGATTTCAAAGCGGCGGCGGCGCTGGGGATTCAGGTCTGCGGCACGGACAGCTACAAACATGCCGCGCCAGAACTGACCTGGGCGCTGATCATGGCCGCCACTCGCAACCTCGTGGTCGAAGCCAACGCGTTGCGCGCCGGTCAATGGCAACAAGGGCTCGGCGGTGATTTATACGGCAAGACCTTGGCGATCCTCGGGCTGGGCAGCATCGGCAAGCGCGTCGCGCAGTTCGGGCAAGTGTTCGGCATGCGGGTGATTGCCTGGAGCGAGAACCTGACCAGTGACGCGGCAGCCGAAGTCGGCGTGACCTATGTCAGCAAGCAGGAACTGTTCGAACAAGCGGATGTGTTGTCGGTGCATCTGGTGCTCAGTGAGCGCAGCCGGGGCCTGGTCGACGCACAGGCGCTGGACTGGATGAAGCCCACGGCACTGCTGGTCAACACCGCGCGCGGGCCGATTGTCGACGAGGCGGCGCTGATCAAGGCGTTGCAGAAGAATCGGTTGGCGGGGGCGGCACTGGATGTGTTCGAAGTGGAGCCACTGCCTGAACATCATCCGTTCAGGACCCTGGAGAACGTGCTGGCGACGCCGCATGTCGGGTATGTGAGCCGACAGAACTACCATTTGTTCTTTTCGCAGATGATCGAGGATATTCAGGCATGGTCGGTGGGGAATCCAATCCGGCAGCTCACCTGAGACCGAGTGATCGTTCATCGCGGGCAAGCCCGCTCCCACAATTGATTTGTAGCGTTCACAAAATCGTGTGGGAGCGGGTTTGCCCGCGAAAGGGCCATAAAAACCGACATAAAAAATACAAACTGAACGCACCGCAACAGTGCACCACCTCTCCCCCCACGCCCATTTCCGTGACTCGCCAGTCCCGTTTTGACCCGCCCCCAAAAATAAACCTGCACTTCGTCGGTGCGTTTGCCCCTTCCGGACGTTGTTCTTTTACCCTCTAGAAACCGATTGTCGAACAATTTCACCACTTGACCCGCCCCGCTCTAGGATCTGGCCTAGACTCATTTTCGCGAGGTAAAACCGGTCGGTCATCTGGCTGTAAAAAACTCGAAACTTTCGGTCCTGGCCATGGGTCAGGTTAAAGGTAGGGCTACAGCGACTGGTGCATTCCTTGCAACGGCCCCTCCACCCATCTGCTTCAACGCATTGGGCAGCATTTGCCACGATGCGTGCGCGTTTGCGCCCGGCCACAGGATAGGGCCACCCCCTTTGTGCCAGACCTAAGCATTAGATCAACACCACGGGAGATTCATATGATTAGTGCGGCTTTAGATATTCAGGGAGAACGTGCTCATCAGCAGGTCGGCGAATCGAGCGCCGTCAATGCACCGAGCGCGCAATCGATCAGCGTCCCCGGGACCAAGACGCTGACACCAGCTGCCAGTCAGAATCCAAACAGAAAAAAAGTGTTGTTCGTCACCTCCGAAATTGCCGATCTGGTGAAAACCGGTGGCCTGGGCGACGTTTCCGCCGCGCTGCCTCGCGCCATGTCGCACCTGCACGATGTGCGGGTACTCATTCCCGGTTACCCGCAAGTGCTGCACAGCGAAAACCCGATTCATATCATTGGTGAACTGGGCGGGCACGCCGCACTGCCGCCCTGCAAGATCGGGCGCATGGACATGCCGGACGGTCTGGTCATTTATGTGCTGATCTGCCCTGAGCTCTACGAGCGCGAAGGTTCGCCTTACGGCGCCAACAATGGCCGTGACTGGCCAGATAACCACATTCGCTTCGCCCGCCTGGGCCTCGCCGCCGCCGATATCGCTGCCAATCTCGCGCAAATTCACTGGTGCCCGGATCTGGTGCATGCCCATGACTGGCCTGCGGGCCTGGCGCCGGCCTACATGCACTGGCGCGGGCAGCGTACGCCAACGCTGTTCACCATCCATAACCTGGCCTACCAGGGCGTGACCAGTCTGGGTTCGTGCCCTGAACTCGGCATACCCGCACACGCCCTGCAACAGGAAGGCATGGAGTTCTACGGCAAGATGTCGTTCCTCAAGGCCGGCATGGCGTATTCGAGCCACATCACCACCGTCAGCGCCACTTACGCCCAGGAAATCACCACGCCGGCCTTCGGCTGCGGTCTCGATGGCTTTCTTGCCGCCAAGACCCAGCAAGGCCTGCTCAGTGGCATTCCCAACGGCATCGATGAGAGTTGGGACGCGGCCACTGACGCCCACCTGTTCTGCCCGTTCAGCATTGGCGACTGGGACGGCAAAGCGGTCAACGCCGCGCATGTCCGCGAACTGTTTGGCCTGGAAGACTCCAAGGGTCCGCTGTTTGCGGTGGTCTCGCGGCTGGTCTATCAGAAAGGCCTGGACCTGACCGAAGCGGTCTCCGAATACATCGTCAAATCCGGCGGCCAGATTGCAATCATCGGCCGTGGCGAGCCGGAAGAAGAACAAGCCATGCGTGAGCTGGCCTTGCGTTTTCCGGGGCAGATCGGCGTGCGCATCGGCTTCAACGAAACTGACGCCCGTCGCATGTTCGCCGGCAGCGATTTCCTGCTGATGCCTTCGCGTTATGAACCCTGCGGCTTGAGCCAGATGTACGCCCAGCGTTTCGGCTCGTTGCCGGTGGCGCGCAATACTGGCGGCCTGGCCGAC
This sequence comes from Pseudomonas sp. OV226, assembly GCF_003148705.1. Classification (NCBI taxonomy): domain Bacteria; kingdom Pseudomonadati; phylum Pseudomonadota; class Gammaproteobacteria; order Pseudomonadales; family Pseudomonadaceae; genus Pseudomonas; species Pseudomonas sp. OV226. Next base: position 33,498 of record NZ_QGGS01000010.1, read on the forward strand.
ACCATTGAAAACGGCGTCACCGGATTCCTGTTCGACGAATCCTCCGTCGAGAGTTACCAGGAAGCCCTGAGCCGTGCATTCAAGGTGTTCGCCTTCCCCGACCTGCTGCATGCGATGCGTTGCCGGGCGATGGCAGCCCCCTTCAACTGGTGCAAGGCAGTGGAACCCTACGCCGAACTCTACGAACAGCTTGTGGCGAAGGCCTTGGGTAAATCGGGCCGACAATAAGAGAAGAGGTTTTCAACGATGCCGTTACGGACCCTTGAGACCTGGCCCCACGGCGCAATCATGCTGGACGCAGAGCACACGCGTTTTGCCTTGTGGGCGCCTGATGCGTTTTACGTCAGTGTCGAACTGGAAAATGGACAATCCTTGCCGCTGCTGCCTCAGGCGGATGGTTGGTTCGTGATCAAGACCCGCTGCCTCGCGGGCACCCGTTACCGCTACAACATCGATGGCGAGCTCGAGGTGCCGGACCCGGCCTCCCGCGCGCAGGCCGGCGATATCGACAGCCACAGCGTGGTGGTCGATCCGCTGGCCTATCAATGGCAACACAACACCTGGCAAGGTCGGCCATGGAACGAAGCGATCATCTACGAGCTGCACGTCGGTGTACTCGGCGGTTACAGCGCCGTCGAGCAGCACCTGTCGCGCCTCGCTGAACTCGGCATCACGGCTATTGAACTGATGCCATTGGCGCAGTTTCCCGGCGAGCGCAATTGGGGATACGACGGTGTTTTCCCTTACGCCCCCCAGGCGTCCTATGGCTCGCCCGAGCAACTCAAACACTTGATCGACACCGCCCACGGCCTCGGCCTGGCGGTGATTCTCGACGTGGTTTACAACCACTTCGGCCCGGACGGCAATTACCTGCATCATTACGCCAAGGGCTTTTTCCGCGACGACAAGCACACACCGTGGGGCGCGGCGATCGACTTTCGGCAGCGCGAGGTGCGGGATTTTTTCATCGATAACGCGTTGATGTGGCTGCTCGAATATCGCTTTGACGGTTTGCGCCTGGACGCGGTGCACGCCATTGAAAGCCCGGACTTCCTTGAAGAACTGGCGCGACGGGTGCGCCAGCAAACCGAACCCACACGCCATGTGTGGCTGATGGTGGAAAACGAACACAATCAGGCCAGCCTGTTGGAAAAAGGCTTCGATGCACAGTGGAACGATGACGGCCACAACGCCCTGCATGTGTTGCTGACCGGCGAAACCGACGCCTATTACGCCGATTACGCTGAACAACCCACCGAACAACTCGCTCGCTGCCTGAGCCAGGGCTTCGTGTTTCAGGGCCATATCAACCGCCACGGCACGCCACGTGGCGAGCCCAGCAGTCACTTGCCGCCGACAGCCTTTGTGCTGTTTCTGCAAAACCATGACCAGATCGGCAACCGCGCGTTAGGCGAACGGTTGCACCAATTGACCCACCCCGATGCACTTTATGCGGCCACCGTGTTGCTGCTGCTGTCGCCGATGATCCCGCTGATGTTCATGGGCGACGAATTCGCGGCACAGTCACCGTTCCTGTTTTTCACCAGCCACCACGGCGAGCTTGCAGAACAGGTGCGCGAAGGTCGGCGCAATGAATTCGCAGCGTTCAGTGCCTTTGCCGATCCGCAGCAGCGCGAACAGATTCCCGACCCCAATGCGCCGCAGACCTTCCAAGCCTCGCAACCGCAGCGAAGCGCCAGCGCACTGCCGGCAATACACGAGCTGTACCGGCGCCTGCTGCAACTGCGCCACCAGCACCTCATCCCGCGCCTGCCCGGCACCCAGGCATTGGGCACCGACGTATTGGGCTACGCGGCGGTGAGCGCCCGCTGGCGACTGGGCGATGGCAGTGAGCTGCGCATTGACCTGAACCTCAGCGACGCGCCGGTGGTCCACACCCCACAGGCCGACACGATCTTGCTGTTCGAACACCCGCCCCACTCGGCCGGCCTGTTGCACCAGGGCAAACTTGCCCCGTATTGCGCGCTCGTCAGCCTCACGGCCGCAGCCCCTTTGCCAGATTCGAATGGAGAGCGCCCATGAGCGACGCGCAACTAGAAATACTGGCCAGCCGCGCAGGCCTGGCCGTCGACTGGATCGACGCCAATGGTCGCCCACAGAAAGTAGCGCCGTCGGTGTTGCGCGCGGTCCTCACTGGCCTCGGCCATCCGGCGGGCAGCGCCCAGGAAATCGATGCGAGCCTGCTAGAGCTGCAAACCGTCCAGCAGACCCACCACCTGCCGCCGCTGATGACGGTCGACGTCGGTGGCGGCCTCGATCTGGCGCGGTACTTCGAGCCCGAAACGCCCTGCGACATTCATCTCGAAGACGGCTCGCGGATCTACCTGAAACTCGACGCTCAGGCCGTGCTGCCGGGGCTGATTCCGGTCGGCTACCAGCACGTCAGCATCGACGGGCAATCCTTCACCCTCGCGGTGGCGCCCGACCGTTGCTACAGCGTCGGCGACGCGGTCGACAATCCGATCCCACGTACCTGGGGCCTGAGTGTGCAGCTGTACTCATTGCGCCGTGTCGGCGATGGCGGTTTCGGTGATACCCAGGCGCTGGAGGACCTCGCCCGGGTGGCGGGTGAACGCGGTGCCGAGGCGTTGGCGATCAGTCCGTTGCACGCCATGTTCAGCAGCGACACCCAGCGCTACAGCCCGTATTCGCCGTCCAGCCGCTTGTTTCTCAACAGTCTGTACGCCGCACCCGGAGCCGTCCTCGGTGAACGTGCGATGCGCGCGGCGATTGACGCCACCGGGCTGACCACCGAACTGCAACAGCTCGAACAACAGCCACTGATTAACTGGCCCGTGGCCGCGCAAGCCAAGCATCGTGTATTGCTGGCGTTATACGAAGGTTTTGTCCACGGCGAACACCCGCTGCATGAAGACTTCAGCAGCTTTCGCCATGCCTCGGGTGAAGCGCTGGAAAACCACTGTCGCTTCGAAGCCCTTCAAGAGCACCGCGCCGCCTTGGGTGAAAGCCTCGACTGGCGCGAGTGGCCCGAGCAATGGCGCGACCCGCGCAGCGCCACCCTCGCCGAATTCGCTGAAGAGAACGCGGCACGCATCGGCTTCTTCGCCTTCTGCCAGTGGCTGATTACCCGGTGCCTGGAGCGCGCGCAAACCGCCGCCCGGAGCGCCGGCATGAGCATTGGCCTGATCGCCGACCTGGCGGTGGGGGCCGACGGCGGCGGCAGTCAGGCCTGGAGCCGGCAAGACGAGTTGCTCGCCTCGCTGACCGTGGGTGCGCCGCCGGACATCCTCAACCGTACCGGCCAGGGCTGGGGCATCTCCGCGTTTTCGCCCGAGGGCTTGGTGCGCAACGGGTTTCGCGCCTTCATCGAAATGCTCCGCGCCAATTTCGCCCACGCCGGCGGCTTGCGCATCGACCACATCATGGGCCTGCAACGGCTCTGGGTGATCCCCAACGGCGCGCCCCCCAGCGACGGCGCGTACCTGTATTACCCGGTCGACGATTTACTGCGGCTCCTGACGCTGGAATCCCATCGGCATCAAGCCATTGTGCTGGGCGAAGACCTCGGCACCGTGCCCGATGGCCTGCGGGAAAAACTCATTGCGCGCTCTATCCTCGGCATGCGCGTGTTGCTGTTCGAACAGGACAACGCCCACTTCAAGCCGATCCTCGACTGGCCGGACAACGCGCTGGCGACCACCAGCACCCATGACTTGCCGACGCTCAATGGCTGGTGGCATGGTCGTGACATTGACTGGAACGCCCGGCTCAGCCTGATCGACGCCAACGGCGAAATCGAGTGGCGCCAACATCGCGAGCGCGAACGTGAAGGCTTGCGTCGGGTGTTGAGCCAAGATCCGCAGAATTTTCGCGAAGAATCCTACGAAACCGATCAGGTGCTCGACGCCAGCATCCGGTTTCTCGGGCATACCCGCGCACCACTGGTGTTGCTGCCACTGGAAGATGCCCTCGGTATCGAACAGCAGGCCAACCTGCCCGGCACTATCGACACTCACCCGAACTGGTCACGGCGCCTGCCCGGCGACAGCGAGGCCCTGCTCGATGATCCAGACGCGGCCCGGCGCCTGGAACTGCTCGCCTGTGCGCGGCTTCAGGCAGGTGAGCGTGACCAATGACGCCTGTGTTTATCCAACCGCCGCGGGCGACCCTGCGGCTGCAATTTCATAAAGGCTTCACCCTGGATCAAGCGGTGCCGCTGGTGCCGTATTTCGCCAGTCTGGGCATCAGCCACGTGTATGCCTCGCCCCTGCTTTCCGCCCGCACAGGCTCCCTGCATGGCTACGACGTGGTGGACCCGACGACGGTCAATCCCGAGCTGGGTGGCGAGGCGGCGCTGCGGCGTCTGGTCGATGCCCTGCGCGCACAGCGGATGGGGCTGATCCTCGACATCGTGTCCAACCACATGGCCGTGGGTGGCGCGGATAATCCCTGGTGGCTGGATTTGCTGGAATGGGGGCGCTTGAGTCCCTTCGGCGAGTTCTTCGACATTCAGTGGCACTCGCCGGACCCATTGATGGAAGGCCAGTTATTGCTGCCCTTCCTTGGCAGCGACTACGGCATCGCGTTACAGGACGGCGCCCTGCCCCTGCGTTTCGATGCGCAAGGCGGCAGTTTTTACGTGCAGCATTACGATCACCGCTTTCCGATCTGCCCGATGCACTTCGGCGAACTGCTGACAACCGGTGCCGAACCGCTTAAATCGTTGGCAGAACGCTTCACCACTCTGAGTTACCAAACCGACGCTCATCGCCTGGCGGCGCCACTCAAAACCGAGTTGCGCGAACTGGCCAGCGCCCCGCTGATGCGCCAGTCGATCGAGCAGCACCTCGGCGCCTACGACTCGCTCACACCCGAAGGCTTCCAGCGCTTGCACGCCTTGCTTGAGCGCCAGAGCTATCGCCTGGCAAGCTGGCGCACAGCGGCGGATGACATCAACTGGCGGCGCTTTTTCGATGTCAACGAACTGGGCGGCCTGCGCGTCGAGCGCCCGGCGGTATTCGAGGCCACCCACGCGAAAATCTTCGAACTGGTGGCGCAAGGCCTGATTGACGGCCTGCGCATCGACCATATCGATGGCCTCGCCGATCCCCGTGGTTACTGCCGCAAACTGCGACGTCGGGTCAATCGCCTGTCACCGGCTCGACACCTGCCGATCTACGTCGAGAAAATCCTCGGCCAGGGTGAAACCCTGCACCGCGACTGGGCGGTGGATGGCACCACCGGGTATGAGTTCATGAACCAGGTGTCGCTGCTGCAACATGATCCGCAAGGCGCCCTCACCCTCGGCAAACTCTGGCAGCGCTACAGCGAACGACCCGCCGACTTTGGCCAGGAAGCCCAACTGGCACGGCAGCAAATCCTCAATGGTTCGTTGGCCGGTGATTTCGAAAGCGTTGCCCAGGCCTTGCTGCAAGTCGCCCGCGACGACCTGATGACCCGCGACCTGACCCTCGGTGCGATCCGCCGGGCGTTGCAGGAATTGATCGTGCACTTCCCGGTGTACCGCACGTATATCAGCCCCCGTGGCCGCTCTCCTGAAGACGAGATATTTTTCCAGCAGGCGCTGAACGGCGCTCGGCTGACCCTGAACGAAGCCGATTGGCCGGTGCTCGATTGCCTGGCCCGCTGGCTCGGCGGAGAGCCCTGGCGCAAGCGTCCGGTGGGCCGTCAGCGCAAGATCCTCAAACACGCTTGCGTGCGCTTTCAGCAACTGACGTCACCAGCCGCCGCCAAAGCGGTCGAAGACACCGCGTTCTATCGTTCGGCGGTGCTGCTGTCGCGCAACGACGTGGGGTTCAGCACCGAACAGTTCAGCGCCCCCGTGTCGGACTTTCACGCGGCCTGCACCCAGCGCCTGTCCGAGTTCCCGGACAACTTGCTGGCCACCGCCACCCACGACCACAAACGCGGCGAAGACACCCGCGCTCGCCTGGCCGTATTGAGCGAACTCAGCACCTGGTATGCCGAGCAAGTCCCCCTGTGGCGCACGCTCGCCCGGCCACTGCGCGACGACGACCAGATGCCGACGGCGGGCGACGAATTAATCCTCTATCAGGCGATCCTCGGCAGTTGGCCGCTGACCCTGCGCGGCGACGATCAGCCGGCGCTGGAGGACTACGCGAAACGTCTCTGGCAGTGGCAACAAAAAGCCCTGCGCGAAGCCAAATTGCAAAGCAGCTGGAGCGCGCCGAACGAACCCTATGAACACGCCATGCAGGTGTTTATCCAGCGTCTGTTTTCGGCGCCCGAAGGTGAACTGCTGCGCGCGGCTCTCGATAAAGCGGTTCACGCGATTGCAACATCCGGCGCACTCAATGGATTGGCGCAAACCTTGCTGCGAATGACGGTGCCGGGGGTACCGGACCTCTATCAGGGCAACGACTTCTGGGACTTCACCCTGGTCGACCCGGACAACCGCCGGCCGGTGGATTACGGCAGCCGTCAACGGGCACTTCAGGGAGCACTTCAGCGAACTGCGGACCTGCCAGAACTATTGGCGAACTGGCGTGACGGGCGCATCAAGCAATCGCTGATCGCCCACGTGTTGAACCTGCGGGCCGAGCATGCCGAGCTGTTTTCGCGAGGGACCTATCAAGCCCTTGAAGTGGTCGGCAGCCAGGCTCATCGCGTGTTGGCCTTTGCCCGCACGCGGGGAGGAAAACACGCCATCGTGATCGTGCCGATACGCTGCGCCGAACTGCTGAAAAACAGTGCCCAACCCAGGATTGATGCGCCGCAGTGGGGCGATACACGGGTCAAATTGCCGTTCGCCTGCTCCGACGAAAATCTGAAGGGACTTTTTTCCAGCGTCGCAGTCACAAAAAACAGGGAGCTGAACATCGGCGCCGCGCTGGGGGATGTCCCGGTCAATCTCTTTATCCAACTCTTTACCCAAGCTTGAGTTCAGTTCAGGAGCATTGCGATGAGTACCGACGATAAACGCGTTCGCGAATTTGCCTATCAGATCTGGGAATCGGAGGGCAAACCCGAGGGCCAGGAAGCCCGACACTGGGAGATGGCACGCAAGCTGGCCGAAGCGGAAGCCCTGGCGCCGAAAAAACCACCGAAAGCCACCGCTAGCAAAACCGCCGCGGCGAAACCTGCGGCCGGCAAGGCCAATGGCGCGCTGGACGGTAAAGCCAGCGAAGCCAAACCCAAAGCCAAGGCCAAACCCGCTGCAGCGTCGAAAGTAATTCCGCCGGGAGAAAAAGCGCTGGAGAAGAAGCCTCGCGCGTCGAAGAAGCCACCGGTCACCTGACGTTCCAAGCGCTTTGCCTTGATCGATGACGTGGCGAGTTCGCTCGCCACTTTGGGCATGCTCGTCCTCGAAAAAAACTTGATCCCCGTTTGCAGGAGCACCTATGACCACGCCAAAGAAAGCCGCGCCAGAACCTCGCGCCGAGGCCTCGCGAATTCGTGAAGGCCTGCCCTTCCCGCTGGGCGCAACCTGGGATGGTCTGGGGGTCAACTTCGCGTTGTTTTCCGCCAACGCCACAAGGGTCGAACTGTGCATTTTCGATGACTCGGGCGAGGTGGAACTTGAACGCATCGAGCTGCCTGAATACACCGATGAGATCTACCATGGCTACTTGCCCGACGCCCATCCGGGGCTGATCTATGGCTATCGCGTCTATGGCCCGTACGACCCGGCCAATGGGCATCGTTTCAACCCCAATAAATTGCTGATCGACCCGTATGCCAAGCAACTGGTCGGTCAATTGAAATGGTCCGAAGCATTGTTCGGCTACACCATCGGCCACCCCGACGCCGACCTCAGTTTCGATGAGCGTGACAGCGCGCCCTTCGTGCCCAAATGCAAGGTCATCGACCCCGCACACACCTGGGGCCACGACCATCGCGTGAGCGTGCCGTGGGATAAAACGATCATCTACGAAACCCACGTGCGCGGCATCAGCATGCGCCACCCCTCGGTTCCCGAAAATGTGCGCGGTACCTTTGCCGGGTTGATGGTCGATGATGTGCTGGAGCACATCCGCAAGCTCGGCGTGTCGTCCGTTGAATTGCTGCCGATCCACGCCTTCGTCAACGATCAACACTTGCTGCACAAAGGCATGACCAATTACTGGGGCTACAACAGCATTGCCTTCTTCGCCCCGGACCCACGCTACCTGGCCAGCGGCAAGATTGCCGAGTTCAAGGAAATGGTCGCGCACCTGCACGAAGCCAATCTGGAAGTGATCCTCGACGTGGTCTACAACCACACCGCCGAGGGCAATGAACAAGGGCCGACCCTGTCGATGCGCGGCATCGACAACATCTCCTACTACCGCTTGCAGCCCGACGACAAACGCTTCTACATCAACGATTCCGGCACCGGTAACACGCTGGACCTGAGCCATCCGTGCGTCTTGCAAATGGTCACGGATTCCTTGCGCTACTGGGCCTCGGAAATGCACGTCGACGGCTTTCGCTTCGACCTGGCGACTATTCTCGGTCGCTACCACGACGGTTTCGATGAGCGCCACAGTTTCCTCGTGGCCTGCCGCCAGGACCCGGTGCTGCGCCAGGTGAAAATGATCGCCGAACCCTGGGACTGCGGCCCCGGTGGCTATCAGGTGGGCAACTTTCCGCCGGGCTGGGTGGAATGGAACGACAAGTTTCGCGACACCGTGCGCGCGTTCTGGAAAGGTGACGATGGCCAACTCGCCGATTTCGCCAGCCGCATGACCGCCTCGGGCGAGATGTTCAACCAGCGGGGGCGGCGCCCTTACGTTTCGTTGAACTTCATCACCGCCCACGACGGTTTCACCCTCAACGACCTGGTGTCGTACAACGACAAACACAACGAAGCCAACGACGAGAATAACCAGGACGGCAGCAACAACAACCTGTCCTGGAATCACGGCGTTGAAGGCCCGACCGACGACCCCGAGATCAACGAGCTGCGCCAGCGGCAGATGCGCAATTTCTTCGCCACGCTGTTGTTGTCCCAAGGCACGCCGATGCTGGTCGCCGGCGACGAATTCGCCCGGACCCAGGAAGGCAACAACAATGCCTATTGCCAGGACAGCGAGATCGGCTGGGTCAACTGGGACCTCAGCGAAGACGGCAAGGCCTTGCTCAAATTCGTCAAACGCCTGATCAAGCTGCGTCTGACTTACCCGATCCTGCGTCGCGGGCGCTTCCTGGTGGGCAATTACAACGAGGACATTGGCGTCAAGGACGTGACCTGGCTCTCGCCGCACGGTGGTGAAATGTCCCAGGAACAATGGGGAGAGGCCCACGGTCGGTGCCTGGGGATCTTGTTCGACGGCCGCGCCCAGGAAACCGGCATCCGCCGAAAAGGCGCGGACGCGACCCTGTTGCTGGTGGTCAACGCGCACCACGACATCGTCAACTTCACGTTACCGGAAGTGCCGGATGGTGGCTTCTGGACTTGCATGATCGATACCAATCAACCGTCGATTCGTGGGCAGGAACGTTTCGAGTTCGGTCACGAGTACTCAGTGACCGCCCGCTCACTGCTGCTGTTCGAATTGCAGCATGAGGACGAAGAGTGACGCACGCGCAGGTTTGGGCGGCGCTTTACGCAATCGGCTACAAGTCGACTAAAAATAAACGGACTTAGATGAAACCGTCACGCGACGAACAGCGTGACTTGAGCAATACTCTGTTGCCGACAATCCAGGGTACGGAGCGTTGCACAATTGTCATCAAACAGAACAAGGACGTAGGCCCGATGAAACCCGTCTGCATCATCGACAGCAGCCAGCCAGCACAAATCTGGAACAGTGCGCTGCAGCTGGACAATATCCCGGTCATCAACACCCAGACCCTGGTCCCCACCGGCGCCCGCGCCGTGGTGATCGCGCCGCATCCCGGCGATGAAGTGGTCTTCTGTGGCGGCCTGTTGCAACTGCTCTCTACCCTCGAACATCCCCTGCAATTGATTTCGATCACCGATGGCAGCGCTCCCCATCCGGGTTCGCAACAATGGTCGGAGAAGCGCCTGAGCGTGTTTCGTGGCCAGGAAAGCGTCGAAGCCTTGCGCCGGCTTGGCTTGCCGTTGCACAGCCTGAAATGGATTCGTGGCGGCTTCACCGACAACGCCCTGGCCGAACACGAGACGCAACTGACCCAATTCATTGCCCGTTATTTGCGCGCTGGCGACGTCGTGTTCAGTACCTGGCGCGAAGACGGCATGTCTGATCACAACGCCGTCGGTCGTGCCTGTGCCCTCGCGGCGAGCCAGGTCGGCGCGACGTTCCATGAAATGCCTGTCTGGGCGTGGCACTGGCCGGCTCGCGACCATGGCCTGATGCCCTGGCACCGAGCGCGCAAAGTGCGCCTCGACACCTGGACCGTCGCGCGCAAAAGCCACGCCACCCACGCCTATGCCAGCCAGCTCGACGGCGAGCCGGCCCTGGGCATTGCCCCCCTGCTGCCCCGAGTGATCCTGGACCGCATACGCATGCCTTACGAAATCGTGTTCATCTGAAAAACCCGTAGCAGCTGTAGCAGCTGTAGCAGCTGTAGCAGCTGTCGAGCCTGCGAGGCTGCGTCCGGCTGCGAAGCAGTCGTGAAATCAGACGGCGCGGTGTTTCATAAAGATCGCATGTGCAGGTTTTACGACCGCTACGCAGCCGAACGCAGCCGAACGCAGGCTCGACAGCTGCTACACCTGCTACACCTGCTACAAGCGCTACAAAATTGCAGTGGCACTGAACTGCTCGCAGCGACATCAGTCGCATGCATAAGCAGTCCTGATTCGAGGAGCAAACGTGACCAGCGATCCCGAGCAGCGGGCCGCCCTGCACCCGTCCCCGACGATTCATCGCCTGAGGGTGCTGACGGTCAACACTCACAAGGGGTTCACCGCCCTCAACCGGCGTTTCATCCTCCCGGAACTGCGCGAGGCGGTGCGCAGTACAGGCGCCGACCTTGTGTTCCTGCAGGAGGTGGTGGGTGAACACGATCGGCATTCATCCCGTTACTACAACTGGCCGCAGACCTCGCAATACGAATTCCTCGCCGACAGCATGTGGAGTGATTTCGCCTATGGGCGCAATGCGGTCTACCCCAATGGCCACCATGGCAATGCCTTGCTGTCGAAATACCCGATCCGTGAATTTCGTAACCTTGACGTATCGATCACCGGCCCCGAACGACGCGGGTTGTTGCACTGCGTGCTGGAGGTGCCGGGGCACGCAGAAGTGCATGCGATTTGCGTGCACCTGAGCCTGCTCGAAAGCCATCGCCAGTTGCAGTTGCAGCTCCTGTGTCAATTGCTCGAGTCCCTGCCCGACCAGGCCCCGGTGATCATCGCCGGCGACTTCAACGACTGGCAGCTGCAAGGCAATGTCTCCCTCGCCCGTCGCGACTATTTGCATGAGGCCTTCGAACGCGCCCATGGGCGCCCGGCCAAAACCTACCCCGCCCGCTTTCCCTTGCTGCGCCTGGACCGGATTTACCTGCGCAATGCCAGCAGCCATGATCCACGAATTCTCGGCAACAAACCCTGGACGCATTTGTCGGATCATCTGCCGTTAGCGGTGGAAGTGCACCTTTGAATGACCGGTGGGCTCCATTCAAGTCCTTGCTTCGAACGAAAATACGCGCCCCTACCTGTTATTTCTGACAGTAGCGGCGTTCAACATCTGTTGTTACGGTGCAACTATCCGTATCCGTTGCACGTTCGGATATACAACCCGTAGCAGCCACTGTTGCCAAAGACTTTTCAGTTCGGACCCTGCATTACCGATGTCGTCTCGCAATTCGCGCTGCCAAGTGCGCCTGACACGCTGTCACTCACCACGAGTGACGGTGTCGTGGCGCCGATCGATGCGTGGAGACGAACATGGAAGCGACCCACTACCGTTATTCGGCCTGCGCCTTGACGTTCTGGCTATGTGTGGGCTGGTCGCAAATCGCCGATGCGGCCTGTTCGCTCATATCTACCGCCGGCAACGACAACTATGTGTGCGACAGTGGCATTAGCGGGCCACTCACCGATTTGTCGGGTAATAACGTCCTGACCTTCCCCGCCAATGGCACTGGAACCATTAATGGCAATGTGACCTTTGGTGCAGGTAGTGACCAGGTATTGATGCGCTCGGGCACCCTTGCTGGCGTGCTCGATCAAGGTACTGGCGCCAATACACTGCAAATCGACAACGGGATAATTACCGGCGAAGTCCATCAACAGAGTGGCATTGACACGTTCATCATGAACGGCGGCAGGATTAAGTCCCTGGCGCAAGGCGACGGGTTCGACCGATTCCTGATGACCGGCGGCACCATTGTCGACGTGTTCGAAGACGGTGACTTTGCAGAAATGACCGGGGGAGTCATCGGCCGGGTCGACATGAAGCTCGACGACAATACCTATGTCATGTCGGGTGGGCAGATCCTGGGCAATCTGGTGACCGGTTTTGGCAAGGACACCATCATCCTTTCCGGTGGGCGGATTGGTGGCAACCTCAGCGTCAGCGGCGGCAATGACAGCATTACCGTGACAGGCGGGGAAATCGTCGGCCAGGTTCGCGCCAGTTTCGGCAATGACAAACTGCTCTGGGACGGCGGCGGTATCCTCCGTTCCGCCATCCTGATGGGTGACGGCAATGACAGCGTGACCCTGCGCAACCTGACCGAAAGCACCCTCGCCCTGACCCCGGCAATCGATGGCGGCAACGACAACGATGTACTGACTTTCGACCACGTCACCACCGCCGGCCCTGCGCGCTACTCCAACTGGGAGTCGGTCAACCTGAGCAACGGTTCGAAAATGGACCTTGCCGGCATTTTTGTCCTGGGCGACAGCGCCAGCGGCACCGGCGTGTTCAACATTGATAGCAGCAGTACGCTGACGTCCGCTCAGGGCAGCATGATGCCCTTTATCGCGGGAAAGCTTGCCACGTTGAATAACGCAGGGACCCTCGATCTGAGCAGCGGCAATAACCGCACCAATGACACGCTGACCGTGCAAGGCAGCTACGCGGGTAACGGCGGTCAGTTGCTGCTGCAAAGCCTGGTGGGTGACGACAGCTCACCCAGCGACAAACTGGTGGTCATCAATGGGTCGATAACGGGCAGCACGTTGATCACTGTCAGCAACCTGGGCGGGACCGGTGGGCTGACGCAACAGAACGGCATTCAACTGGTGCAGGCCCAAGGCACGGCCGTCAGCAACGCCAATGCTTTTGCGCTCAAGACTTCGGTGTCGGCCGGTGCCTTCGATTACCGACTGTTCAAGGGCGGCGTCACACCGGGCACAGAAAACAGTTGGTATTTGCGCTCGGCAGTCGTGGCCCCGGCCACCATGGCCGTTCCCAACCCCGATCCGACATTGCCGCAACTCATCGTTCCGGTTGTCGCAACGCCCGTGCCCGCCGAGGCACCGGCGGGCAGTCCTCCATTACCGGTTTTACCAGCCGCTGTATCGGGTGCGGCACCAATCCCGCTTTATCGCCAGGAAGTTCCCGTCTGGTCGATACTGCCGCCCGCCGCCGCACAACTGACCCTGAGCGCACTCGGCACCTTCCATGATCGCCAAGGTGATCAGCGGCTGCTCACTGAAACCGGGGCATCGGGCGCTGGCTGGGGCCGAGCCTATGGCAAGAACCTTGATCAGACCCGGGCCGGTACCGTGACGCCACGCCTGAACGGGTCGCTCAGTGGTTTCCAGGTGGGTAACGACCTGTACAGTTCGCAGACCTCCGGAGGTCAGTCCCAACGCACCGGTTTTTTTGTCGGTCACACGCGTTTGCAGGGGGATGTCGACGGTTTCAACGAAGGGTTCGAAGGCAAACGTGCTGGCAACGTAGAAGTTGAAGGCGACAGTTATGGCCTGTATTGGACATTGACCAACCCTGGGGGCTGGTACGTCGACACCGTCATCATGGGCACCCGGCTGGACGGCGATGCACACTCCGAACGGGGTCTTAAGTTGGATAACCGCGGTCATGTGCTGACGTTATCAGCAGAAACCGGTTACCCCTTTCCAATCGGGGGTAATTGGGTGATTGAACCCCAGGCACAAGTCATCCACCAAAAAGTTTCGCTGGACAGCCAGGATGACGGTGTCTCCCACGTCTCATTCAATTCCGACAACGCCTGGACCGGTCGCCTCGGTGCAAGATTCAAGGGGCGCTATGAAGTCAGTGGCCGGCCGCTGGAGCCTTATGTGCGCGCCAATCTATGGCACACCTTTTCCGGCACCGACTCGGTGACCTTCGCCGGTGCTGAACGGATCGATACTGAACAGCGTTCGTCTTCGGCCGACCTGGGAGTCGGCTTGGTGCTAAGCTTCGCCAAAGCAGTGAGCGTTTATGGCGGCATAGACTACAGCAGTAACATCGACAGCAATCAGCTGCGCGCGATGGCCGTAAACGTAGGTGCGAGGGTCAGTTGGTAACTGGCAGAGTGTCTCAAAAAAGTGCCAACACGAGAGTTTTTTGACGGTTTATCGAACAAACAAGCGCTTAGATACGCGCCGTAAATCAGTCACTTGTAACACACAAAATACCCATACCATTTATCGGCCATTTTCTTGACGCACTGTCAACGGTCTTCTTAGCTACACCTTACTACCCCCGAAGTACCATCAGGGGCATCCCCAAGACACCCGCCAAACCGGGCGCCCAAAGGCGTGCCCCAATCCACTCGGTCGCCCCTCATTCGGGGTAGGAGAGACGCCACAGCGAGATACCGCATGCGATTGCAAGGTAGACCCCCATGAAAACTTCATTCACCCAACAAGAGATTAAAGTCACTTTTTGCACTGTCTCGAGCTCTATCCTGCTGTGCTCTACCCTGGAGGTCCAGGCGGGACCGACAGAGCAAGAAACCGCCCCGTGGTATCGCCAGGAAGTTCCGGTACTTGCCTTGCCCTCCAGCATCATCGCGCTCTATCCCGGCCACTTCGGCGCCGCATCCGATACAACAAGCTCAAGCCTGACCATCGAAGACGAAGCCCCTTCAACCTGGGATCAGGTGTACGGCAAACCGTCGCGGCAGGCGCAGACCGACTACCTGTCGCAGGGATTCTCGATCCCTGGCAGCACTGAACTCAAAGGCCCGGCGATCCTCACCTTGCAAAGCAGCAGCGGCCATACCCAGAAGGTCGGCCTGATCGGCGGCACAACCCGCTTGCAAGGCAACAGCAACGGCTTGCTGACCAGCCCGGCCCTGGCCGACCCCAACAGCGACACCCTTAACCTGCAAGGCCAGAGCCTCGGCGCTTACTGGAGCCTGATCGGCCCTCAAGGCTGGCATGTGGATTTGACGGCCAGCGGCGGCCGCGTCAGCGGCTTCAGCCGCAACGAACAGGGTGAACGACTAGCTACAGAAGGCAGTGCGATGACCTTGTCGGTGGAAGGCGGCTTCCCGATTGGCCTGACCGATAACTGGGTGGTCGAACCCCAGGCGCAATTGATCAATCAGCGCATTACCCTGGATACGCCGTACGCCGGCTCGGGCAATGCGTCATCGATCGAGCTGTCGTCCTGGAGCGGACGGGTCGGCGCCCGATTGAAAGGTAGTTACGACATCAACGGCCTGGGGGTCGAACCCTACGTGCGAACCAACTTGTGGCACACCGTGTACACCGGCAATACCGTGACGCTCGACCAGGTCGACAAGATCAGTAGCAGCCGTAATTCATCAACGGTTGAAGTTGGGTTGGGACTGGTGGCCAGAGTCACGCCAGCGGTCAGCTTGTATGTCAGCGCCGATTACAGCAGTGATGTAGATGACAATGATTTGAACGGGTTGATTGGGAGTCTGGGTGTGCGGATGCGGTGGTAAAAGTTTGTGTCGTTTTGGCTGTCACCACACCTGTAGGAGCCGAGCTTGCTCGCGATAGCGGTATGTCAGTCACCTTTGATCTCGACTGAAGTACCGCTATCGCGAGCAAGCTCGCCACCTACAGGCGTGGCTTGCCGCGATGATAGATCAACCCTCCGGGCGCAAGATCAATACCGCCAGCGGTGGCAGGTTCAACACCAACGACAGTGCTTGCCCATGGCTCGGTGTTTCCTCGCTGAACGCCCCGCCACTGTTGCCGTAGTTGGAACCGGCATACAACGCCGCATCGCTGTTGATGACTTCGGTCCAGCGCCCGGCGAACGGCACGCCCACGCGATACCCCTCACGCGGCACCGGGGTGAAGTTGGCCACGACCAACACCGGCCTGCCCTCCTTGCTCCAGCGCAACCACGCGTAGACGCTGTTGATCGCATCGTCGCCAATCAGCCACTGGAAGCCTTGCGGGGCATCGTCCTGCTCATGCAGCGCCGGTTCTTCGCGGTACAGCCGATTGAGGTCGCCGACCAGTTTCTGCACCCCTTTGTGCTCGGGGTACTGCAACAGGTACCAGTCGAGTTGCTGATCGTGGTTCCACTCGCGCCACTGGCCGAACTCACAGCCCATGAACAACAGCTTCTTGCCTGGGTGCGTCCACATGAAGCTCAAGTAGGCGCGCAAATTGGCGAACTTTTGCCAGCGGTCACCGGGCATCTTGTCGATCAGCGAATGCTTGCCATGGACCACTTCATCGTGGGAAATCGGCAGGATGAATCGCTCGGACCAGGCGTACACCAGGCCAAAACTCAGTTCGTTGTGGTGATGCGCGCGGTACACCGGATCCTGCTGGATGTAATGCAGCGAATCGTGCATCCAGCCCATGTTCCACTTGTAGGCAAAGCCCAAACCGCCCTGTTGCGTGCTCTGGCTGACACCCGGCCACGCCGTGGATTCTTCGGCGATGACCAGCGCCCCAGGCGCCTCCAGTGCCACCACGTCGTTGAGATGGCGCAAAAAGTCGATGGCTTCGAGGTTCTCCCGACCGCCATGGCGGTTCGGCACCCATTCGCCGGCCTTGCGCGAGTAGTCGCGATAGAGCATCGAGGCCACCGCATCGACACGCAGGCCATCGACGTGGAAATGCTTGAGCCAGTGCAACCCCGAGGCCAGCATGTAACCGTGCACTTCGGTGCGGCCCAGGTTGTAGATCAGCGTGTCCCAGTCCTGATGAAAACCTTCCAGCGGGTTGCCGTATTCGTACAGCGCCGTGCCGTCGAACTGCGCCAGGCCATGGACATCGGTGGGGAAATGCGCCGGCACCCAATCGAGAATCACGCCGATTTCCGCCTGATGGCAGGCGTTGACGAACGCGGCAAAGTCATCGGGTGAACCGTACCGCGCGCTCGGGGCGAATTGCGAAAGCAGTTGATAGCCCCACGAGCCGCCGAACGGGTGCTCCATGATCGGCATCAGCTCGATGTGGGTGAACCCCAGATCTTTCACATAAGGAATCAGCCGCTCACCCAACTCGTGCCAGGTGTACTGGCGAGCGACTTCGCCCAAGTCATCCAGTTCACATTGCCAGGAACCGGCGTGCAATTCGTAGATCGACAGCGGCGCAGTCGGACGCTGACGTTCGCCCCGCGATTGCATCCACGCGTGATCCTGCCAGTCGATGGTCAGTGGTGACGCGACCTTCGAAGCGGTGTCTGGCGGCAAGGTGGTGGCCAGCGCCATCGGGTCAGCCTTGAGTGGCAAGATACCGTGGGTGCCGAGAATTTCGTATTTGTAGGCTTCGCCTGCTCGCAGACGCGGAATGAACAGCTCCCAGACCCCGGTGGGATGACGCAGGCGCATCGGGTGGCGGCGACCGTCCCAGTTGTTGAAATCACCCACCACCGAAACGCGCTTGGCATTGGGCGCCCACACGGCGAAACGTACGCCGTCGACACCATCGACCGTCTTCAATTGCGCACCGAGGCAGCTGCTCAGGTCACGGTGATTGCCTTCGGCGAACAGGTACAAATCCATTTCGCCGAGCAGTGGGCCAAAGCTGTAAGGGTCTTCGCACACCTGTTCGCCACCGGCCCAGCGAGTGCGCAACAGGTACGCCTGCGCCCGATCGAAGTGGCCGACAAACAGCCCCGGTGTCTGGGTGGCTTCAAGGTTGCCCAGTTCCTCTCCGGTGTCCCTGGCCAACACTTGCACGCTCAACGCGTCCGGCAAATAGGCTCGAATGAATTGCCCGCCGGCACCGTCGCCATGGGGACCGAGAATTGCAAAAGGGTCGTGATGTTCGGCGCGCACCAACGCATCGATATCCCGAGACCTGGGCAGTAGCGCCTCTTTGGCGTGACCCTGTTCCTTGTTCGAGAAACTCATGACTACTCTCCACCAAGATCGGAAAAGGGTTTAAGCCCACTCAATAATCCATACAAGCCGTGCAGCGGCACCGGCAGCCAAGTGGGTCGATTTTCGGCCTCATACGCCACTTCATAGGCCGCCTTCTCCAGACCGAACAACGCCAGCGCGGCGTCCTCGCCTTCCGGATCTTGCCATGCATGAGCAAGACTAGCTGCCGCCAGCCGATAAGCGTCGACAAATGCCTGTTTTGCTTCAATCAAGTAGCGCTCGGCCACCCGTTGACGAGCAGCCTGTGCCTGCGCAGTGTTGTCGACGTTGTGCACATTGATCGTCATCGCAGCGGCGTAATCGAAAGAGCGCAACACACCACTGACATCCTTGTATGGGCTGTGCTTACCCCGACGTTCATGCAACGTCCGCGCCGGCTCGCCCTCGAAATCGATCAGGTAGGCGTCACCCTTGATCACCAGCACCTGCCCCAGGTGCAAATCACCGTGGACACGCAGGCGCAAACCACCGGCGGCTTTTTTACCGAGTTCCAGCACATGGCCAAGGATGGTTTTTTTGTTGTCCAGCAAACGACTGACCAAGGCGTTGTCCGCCGGGCTCAGTTCATTTTGATGGTGTTTGAGCAACTTCAGTGCATGTTCCATTTGCGCTGCCACATCCTTGGCCGAGGCCAGCGCTTCTTTCTGTGTGGTGACCTGCGGGGCGAAGTCCGGGTCTTTCGTCGGGGTCGCGAGTACCTGATGCATTTCCCCGAGGCGCTGGCCGAGCATGCCGGCAAAATCCTTCAGCTCGCCGAGTGCGTTGTAGTGCTGCTCCTGCTCGGACACGGCGTCGGCCAACTCGTCACGCAAGGCGCGTTCAAGGTTGTTCTGAGTCCATTCCCAGGCATCGCCCTGATTGCTCAAATAGCCCTGAGCGATCATCAACAACGTGTCCTCGCCTTGTTCATCGCGGCGAACCACCGAGCCCAGCAACGGCGAAATATTGGCAAACCCGGCCTGGGTCAGGTATGCGCTCATTTCCAGTTCCGGGTGCACACCCGAGGCGAGTTTGCGGATCAGTTTGAGCACCAGGCTGTTGCCGATCACCACCGAACTGTTGGATTGCTCGGCGGACAGATAACGCACAGGGGATTCGTCGGTCAGGCCGAGTTTCGCCAGCTCTGCGGTCGGTTCGAACCGGATGTCACCCGCGCTTGAAGGCAGCACTGTGTCGTTGTGCATGCCTTGCAACACTGCACGGACAAAGTGTTCAAGACTAAAGGCGTCGGTGATCAACCCCACCTGGCGCCCGCGTCGCACCCGCGACAAGGCCAATTGCTGGGGCAGCGCGGCCCCCACCTGGTCTTCGGGGATAAAGCCGAACGGCAACTGATAGCGATGGGTCTGGCCGGCACTCGTCACTTCGATTTCGCTCAGCAGCACCGGGTGCAGCGGATCACCGAAACGCACGCCGTAGGCCAGGCTGACCTGTTCGATGGCCGCGTCCTTGCCGGCAAACCAGCGACGGTTTTGCAGCCAGCTTGGCAGGATGCCTTGCTCCAGCGTGCCACGGGACGGCGCCTCGAGCAGTTCTTCCATGCGTTTCTTCAGCACCAGCGTGGTGAAGTCCGGCAGGCTCTGCGCCGGTTCAACGTGCCAGCTCGGCATCTGGTTTTCGGCTGCAAGCCCGAACCAATAGAAGCCGTAAGGCGCCAGCGTCAGCAAGAAATTCAACTGACCAATCGGTGGAAAGGCGTTACCGCCGAGCATCTCCACCGGCACCATGCCGACGTAGGCCGACAGGTCGAGTTCTGCCGCTTGCGCGCTGCGCGAGACGTTGGCCACACACAGGATGATTTCGTGTTTGCCATCGGCCCCGGTGAATTCACGGGTGTAGGCCAGAATCCTGCGATTGCTCGGCGACAGCATTTTCAGCGTACCGCGCCCGAACGCCTTGGATTGTTTGCGCACGGCGAGCATGCGCCGGGTCCAGTTGAGCAACGAATGCGGATCGCCCGCCTGGGTTTCGACGTTGACCGACAGGTAGCCGTATTGCGGGTCCATGATCGGCGGCAGCACCAGGCTGGCCGGGTCGGCGCGCGAAAACCCGCCGTTACGGTCGATCGACCATTGCATCGGGGTGCGCACGCCGTCACGGTCACCGAGGTAGATGTTGTCGCCCATGCCGATTTCATCGCCGTAATACAGGGTCGGCGTACCCGGCATCGACAGCAGCAAACTGTTGAGCAGTTCCACGCGACGACGATCGCGCTCCACCAAGGGCGCGAGGCGCCGGCGAATCCCCAGGTTGATCCGCGCCCGACGGTCGGCCGCGTAGTAATTCCACAGGTAATCGCGCTCCTTGTCGGTGACCATTTCCAGGGTCAGCTCATCGTGATTGCGCAGGAAAATCGCCCACTGACAGTTGGCCGGGATCTCCGGCGTCTGGCGCAGGATGTCGGTGATCGGGAAGCGATCCTCCTGAGCCAGCGCCATGTACATGCGCGGCATCAACGGAAAATGAAAGGCCATGTGGCACTCGTCGCCGTTCAAACCCTTGGCGTCGGTGTCGCCGAAATACAACTGGGTGTCTTCCGGCCATTGATTGGCTTCGGCCAACAGCATGCGGTCCGGGTAATTGGCGTCGATCTCGGCACGAATCTGCTTTAAGACATCATGGGTTTCGGGGAGGTTTTCGTTATTGGTGCCGTCACGTTCGATCAGGTACGGGATGGCATCCAGGCGCAGACCGTCGATGCCCATGTCGAGCCAGTAACGCATGACCGAGAGCACGGCTTTCATGACTTGCGGGTTATCGAAGTTCAGGTCGGGCTGGTGGGAGTAGAAACGGTGCCAGAAGTACTGGCCGGCGACCGGGTCCCAGGTCCAGTTGGATTTCTCGGTGTCGAGAAAGATGATGCGCGTGCCGTCGTATTTTTGATCGTCATCGGACCAGACGTAGAAGTCTCGCGCCGCCGAACCGGGTTTGGCCTTGCGTGCGCGCTGGAACCAGGCGTGCTGATCCGAGGTGTGGTTGATGACCAGTTCGGTAATCACCCGCAGGCCACGCTTGTGCGCCTCGGCAATGAAGCGTTTGGCGTCGGCCATGGTGCCGTAATCGGCGTGCACGCCACGGTACTCGGCGATGTCGTAGCCATCGTCGCGGCGCGGCGAGGGGTAGAACGGCAACAGCCAGATGGTATTGACGCCAAGGTCGGCGATGTAATCGAGTTTGGCGATCAAGCCCGGAAAGTCGCCGATCCCGTCATTGTTGGAGTCGAAAAACGATTTGACGTGAACCTGATAGATCACCGCGTCCTTGTACCAGAGCGGGTCTTTGATGAACGTGGCTGCCTTGGGTTTCTTCGCCATTTGAAACTCCTGTTAAAAACAGAAAACGCCACACCCCAGATCATTCCCACGCTCTGCGTGGGAATGCCTCAACGGACGCTCCGCGTTCGGCTCCGGGTGGGACGCGGAGCGTCCCGGGCTTCATTCCCACGCAGAGCGTGGGAATGATCGTGCTAGACGGTAATCCGCCAGATCCCGAACGGCTGGTAGGCCGGGTCGATGCGCATGAACTGGTACTTGCCATACCAGGTCCAGCGGTGGCCGTTCATCAAGTCCTCGCCCTGGGTGCTGGCGTCATCGGGCAGGCCCATTTCCCACAGCGGCAATTCGAAAGTGGCTTCTTGAACGTTGTGTGGGTCCAGGCTGACCGCCACCAGAATGAAGTTGCCGCCGTCCGCGCTGCGTTTGCCGAAATACAGAATGTTGTCGTTCCAGGCGTTATAGACCTTTAAGCCCAGGTGCGTGTGCAGCGCCGGGTTTTGCCGACGAATCCGGTTGAGCTGGGCAATTTCGGCAATGATGTTGCCCGGCGCATTGAAGTCCCGCGGGCGGATTTCGTACTTCTCGGAGTCGAGGTATTCCTCTTTGCCCGGTATCGGCGCCGCCTCACACAACTCGAAGCCCGAGTACATGCCCCACAAACCCGAACCCATGGTCGCCAGCGCCGCGCGGATCAGAAAGCCCGCGCGCCCCGACTCATGCAGGAAAAAGGGGTTGATGTCCGGGGTATTGACGAAAAAATTCGGCCGGTAGCATTCGCGCCACGGTGACTCGTTGAGCTCGGTGAAATACGTCGCCAGCTCATGCTTGGTATTGCGCCAGGTGAAGTAGGTGTAGCTCTGCGAATAGCCGACCTTGCCCAGCCGCGCCATCATCGCCGGCGTGGTAAAGGCTTCCGCGAGGAAAATCACCTCGGGGTACAGCGCCCGCACATCGGCGATCAGCCACTGCCAGAACGGCAGCGGTTTGGTGTGAGGGTTGTCGACGCGAAAGATCTTCACACCCTCTTCAACCCAACCGACCACGATGTCGCGCAGTTCGACCCAAAGGCTCGGGATGGCATCGTTAGCGTAGAAGTCGACGTTGACGATGTCCTGGTATTTCTTCGGCGGGTTTTCGGCGTATTTGATCGTGCCGTCCGGCCGCCAGTTGAACCAGCCCGGGTGCTGCTGCAACCACGGGTGGTCCTGGGAACACTGAATCGCAAAATCGAGGGCGATTTCAATCCCGTAGTCCGCCGCCGTGGCGACCAGGTGGCGGAAGTCTTCGCGGGTGCCCAGTTGCGAGTGAATCGCCTCATGCCCGCCCTCTTCGCTGCCGATGGCATAGGGACTGCCGGGATCGTCGGGACCGGCGGTCAGGGAATTATTCGGGCCTTTTCGGTAGCTGCGTCCGATGGGATGAATCGGCGGGAAGTACAGGACGTCGAATCCCATGTCCTGAATCATCGGCAACCGCGAGTGCACGTCATTGAACGTGCCGTGACGGGCCGGATCATCGGTGATCGAGCGCGGGAACAGCTCATACCAACTGGCGAACTGTGCCAGCTCCCGCTCGACATCCAGCGGGTACTCCGGGCTCAGGCTCACGTAGGCGCGATGATCGGCCTGAGCCATCAGCTCGGCGCTACGTTGGTGCACAAACAGCGCGACCTGCTCGTTTTCGAGCAGGCCGGACAACTCATGGTGCAACGCCGCCAATTGTTCGCTTAACGGACCTTCGCTGCGCCCGGCGGCCTGCTGGACCAGCGTGCGTCCTTCCTGCAACTCAAGACTGACGGGGATTCGCGCTGCGTGCTTCTTTTCCAGTTCGTAGCAGAAACTGGCGAACTGATCGATCCAGGCCTCGATGCAGAACAGATAGCGCCCCTGACGCTCGACGCGGAACTGGCCCTGCCAGCCATTGTTGCCCTGGTCGGCCATGACTTCACTTTGCCAGATGTCATCGCCATCGGCGCGCCAGCGCAGCCGCACCGCCAGTTTGTCGTGACCGTCGGCAAACACTTTGCTGGACACCACCACGTCCTGCCCCACCACGGCTTTGACGGCGAACTGTCCGCCATCAAGGGTCGGCTGGGTGTTTTCAATCGCGATTCGCGGCAGCAGTAACGCCTGCGACAGCGGCATGTGAGGGTTGTAGTTCAGCTCTGTCGGTTTTTGCGCAGTCATCGAGCATCGCTCCTTCACGCCCCATGGACGCTCTTGTACCGGGTTTCCCTGAATGGATTCGCTTAGGTTGGGAGCCACCGGATTCGATAAAAGTTCAGAGTGATTTGCCCAGGCTGATTGCCGGGGAATCAATTCGCGCGTCAGCAGGTCAATCCACTTAAGCACGAGTTACGCCATGTGCCACCGCAGACTGACACTCGGAGATTTCAACAATGAGTATTCCAATCCCCGCCGAAACGCCTGATCCGAACATCGACAGCCCGGTCATTCCACCCACCGAACCGGAGCCAGTACCCGAGGAAGATCCGCCCGGCACCCAGCCACCACCGCGGGAAGAACCACCGAGCACAATGCCGCCGGTGATTGTGAAACCGTGCTCATGACAATGACGGCGATGATCGTTCCCACGCTCTGCGTGGGAATGCCTCAACGGACGCTCCGCGTCCAGCTCCAAATGGGACGCAGAGCGTCCCGGGCTCTCATGCCACCAGGCGTTCATGCTGGGGTCCTTGTGCGTGTTGTTAGCGGGTGGACCGCGCTGACCACTAATCGGTTGCAGCGAACGATGGTCGTCAAATGCGCCCTAACGTTCATGTACTAGCAGAAAAAAGGACCCGCCCCATGACCGTGCGCATCGAAAACCAGACCTGCTTTTTTATCCTGGAGAACGGCGAGGAAATTCGCCTGTGCCCCGACGTCACCATCATCACCGACTCGGAAAAAGCCATGTCCGCTGTCGACCTGAACGGACAGCGCGTCTACATCACCGAAGCAGAAGCCGACGCATTGACCGTAGCAGGCGCGGTGGATGGTCGCCGGCATTTGAAGGTCACCGACAGTGATTCGGTGATTTGACTGACGCTGATCAACACTGTCCGCGCACGTCTGATTCACGCACGCACGTCCTGCTGTGGCAGGTGCTTCAAGTTGTCGCAGGTAGCGGGTCAGCGCTCATCTGATCCGCTTTTTATTGCAATACCTGAGTCTGTTATGCAAACAGATCGACGCTCATAGTGCGCTGGCCTGATGGAGGCTGATGAGCGACAGACCATGAGCGATAGAATCCCCGTCCGATTAGTTGAAAGCGCCCCTGTACAGACTTTTGAGCCTTCGCGTCCAAAGCTGAAGGCCAAGTCCAGCGACAACTTGATCCATACCCGCAGTTTTACCGGCCTGTTCCGCACCTTGCGCCTGAGCGGTGCGGGTTTTCTGTTTTTACTGTTTTTCGGCACGGTGTGGCTGAACTGGGGCGACCGCCAGGCGGTGCTCTGGGACCTTTCCGAAAGCAAATTCCACATCTTTGGCGCGACCTTCTGGCCGCAGGATTTCATCCTGCTCTCGGCGCTGCTGATCATCGCCGCATTCGGCTTGTTTGCGATCACCGTGTTCGCGGGCCGGGTCTGGTGCGGGTACACCTGCCCGCAGAGTTCCTGGACCTGGATCTTCATGTGGTGCGAGAAGATCACGGAAGGCGAGCGCAACCAGCGAATCAAGCTGCAAGCCGCGCCATGGGGCTTGAACAAACTCTTGCGCCGCTCAGCCAAGCACACGCTGTGGCTGGCGATCAGCCTGCTCACCGGCCTGACATTTGTCGGCTACTTCACACCGATCCGGCCGCTGGCCGAAGAACTGCTGACCTGGCATATGGGCGGTGTCAGCCTGTTCTGGGTGCTGTTCTTTACCGGTGCCACTTACATCAACGCCGGTTGGTTGCGTGAAGCCGTGTGCATGCACATGTGCCCGTATGCGCGGTTCCAGAGTGTGATGTTCGACAAGGACACCCTGACCATTTCTTATGATGCTGCCCGAGGCGAAAATCGTGGCCCGCGCAAACGTGAGGTGAAACCGGCCGAAGTCGGCCTGGGTGACTGCATCGACTGTCAGTTGTGCGTGCAGGTCTGCCCGACCGGCATCGACATTCGCGATGGCTTGCAGATGGAATGCATTGGTTGCGCGGCCTGCATCGACGCCTGTGATTCGATCATGGACAAAATGGGCTACGCCCGCGGGCTGATCAGCTATACCTCGGAGCATGAATTGCAGGGTGGCAAGACGCACCTGCTACGGCCACGGCTGATCGGTTACACGGCGGTGCTGCTGGTGATGATCGGCGCCCTCGCCCTCGCGCTGGTGGAGCGGCCAATGGTGTCGCTGGACGTGAGCAAGGACCGTGGACTGTTCCGCGAGAACAGCCAGGGCCAGATCGAAAACATCTACAGCCTGAAGGTCATCAACAAAACACAGCAGCGTCAGGACTATCGTTTGACCTTGGTCGAGGGTGACGGCTTTCAGTTGCAGGGCAAAACGCAGCTGAGCCTGGCGCCCGGCGAGATTGTCGATGTGCCGGTGTCGGTGGCAATGACCACGGAGCGGCCAGCCAGCAGCTCGCAGGCGATCACGTTCAGGGTTGTTGACAGTGATGAACCGGACATTTATAGCGAAGCGAAGAGCCGGTTTGTTGCGCCGATGAACCGCTGATCCCTTAGACTGCGGTGCTGCCATTCGCGGGCAAGCCCGCTCCCACAAGGACATCGCAATACCTGTGGGAGCGAGCCTGCTCGCGAAGAAGTCACCTCGGTTTTTCTGAATATCACCCATCCAGGCACCCGATGAAACGCTACGAAAAATTCGCCGACGACATCGCCGAACTGATCCGCTCCGGCGTCCTCGGTCCCGGCCAGCGCGTGCCATCCGTGCGCTACGCCAGTCAAACCTACGGCGTCAGTCCGTCCACGGTGTTCCAGGCCTATTACCTGCTCGAACGCCGAGGCCTGATCCGCGCCCGGCCGCGCTCCGGCTACTTCGTCAACGCCCACGCCCCGAGCCCGTTTTCGGAGCCGGTAATCAGCAGCCAAGTCAACGAGTCCACCGAAGTCGACGTCAGTGAACTGGTGTTCTCGGTGCTCGACTCGATCAAGGACCCTAATACCGTCGCGTTCGGCTCCGCCTTTCCCAGCCCCTCCCTGTTCCCGCTGCAACGCCTGTCGCGCTCGCTGGCCAGCGCTGCCCGGGAAATGGACCCGCGCATGGTCGTCACTGACATGTCGCCCGGCAACCCGCAATTGCGTCGACAAATCGCCCTGCGCTACATGGTCGGCGGGCTGATGCTGCCGATGGAAGAGTTGCTGATCACCAACGGCGCGCTGGAAGCCTTGAACCTGTGCCTGCAAGCGGTCACGGAACCCGGCGACCTGGTGGCTATTGAAGCGCCGGCGTTCTACGCGTGCCTGCAAATTCTGGAACGCCTGAAACTCAAAGCGGTGGAGATTCCGGTGCACCCTCGGGACGGCATCGACCTGGGTGTACTGGCCCAGACGCTGGAACGTCATCCGATCAAAGTCTGCTGGTGCATGACCAGCTTCCAGAACCCCATGGGCGCGACCATGCCCGAGGCGAAAAAGCAGGAATTGGTCGAGTTGCTGCGCCGTCATCAAGTACCGCTGATTGAAGATGATGTCTACGCCGAGCTGTATTACGGTCAGCAGGCGCCGAAACCGGCCAAGGCGTTTGATACGCAAGGGTTGGTGATGCATTGCGGCTCGTTCGCCAAAAGCCTGGCCCCCGGATACCGCATCGGTTGGGTCGCCGCCGGGCGTTACGCGCAAAAAATTGAACGCTTGAAACTCATGACCTCACTGTGCGCCTCGATGCCGGCGCAGGCAGCCATCGCCGATTACCTGCAACACGGTGGTTACGACCGGCATTTGCGTAAGTTGCGTTACGCCCTCGAAGAACAGCAAAGCGCCATGCTCGCCGCCATCGCCCGCTATTTTCCGGCACAGACCCGCGTCAGCCAACCGGCCGGCGGCTATTTCCTGTGGCTGGAATTACCGGCGCAGATGGATTCGCTGAAGTTGTTCCAGATGGCTTTGGCGCAGGGCATCAGCATCGCGCCGGGGCCGATTTTTTCGCCGACGCAGCGGTTTCGCAACTGCATCCGCTTGAATTACGGCAGCCCCTGGAATGAGGCGGCGGAGAAAGCCATGGAGACGTTGGGGCGGATTGTGCGGTCGTTCTGAACGATTGATGGTGCCGCTCGTTCCCACGCTCTGCGTGGGAATGCCGCTACGGACGCTCCGCGTTCGGCACTGGAAAGTGACGCAGAGCGTCACAGGATGCATTCCCACGCAGAGCGTGGGAACGATCAATCCCAATGGCTGAGGCTTACCGCCCACCGCCGAGATCAACAAACGTCCCGGTCGCATAAGAAGCCTTGTCCGACAACAACCAGACAATCGCCTCCGCTACTTCATCCGGGCGTCCGCCGCGCGCCATCGGAATCGCCGATTCAAGCTTGCTGACCCGGTCCGGGTCACCGCTCAGGGCATGGAAGTCGGTGAAGATGAAGCCCGGCCGCACGGCATTGACGCGAATGCCCTCGCCCGCGACCTCCTTGGACAAGCCGATGGTAAAGCTGTCCAGCGCACCTTTGGACGCGGCGTAATCCACGTACTCGTTGGGCGAGCCCAAACGCGAGGCCACCGAAGACACGTTAACGATGCTGCCACCCTGTCCGCCGTGTTTGGGTGACATGCGCAGGACCGCGTGCTTGGCGCAAAGTATCGGTGCCAGGACGTTGGTCTTGAGGATTTTGAGAATGCGGAATTCGGACATTTCGTCGACCCGGGATTTGTGCCCGACGGTGCCGGCGTTGTTCACCAGCGCCGTGATCCGACCCAGTTCAGTGTCCACCCGGTGGAACAGAGCGATCACTTCATCTTCAATGCTGACATCTGCGCGCACCGCAATGGCTTGAGCGCCCAGTGCTCGAACTTGCTCCAGCACGCTTTGCGCGGCGGTCTCGTCAGATTGGTAGTTGATACAAACCCGATATCCCTGCCTGGCGGCCAACAGAGCAGTAGCGGCACCGATACCGCGACCGCCACCGGTGATGACGATGACTTTGTCCATGTAGGCGTTCCCCCATTCCAGCGTAAGCAATCGGAATCAAGGATAACCGTCATTGCCGGCTTTTGCATGGTCACACATCAACAGACATTAGCAACACCCCGCCACACTACCGTCCGTAGCAGCTACCGAGCCTGCGAGGCTGCGTCCGGCTGCGAAGCAGTCGTAAACCCGATACACGCGGTCTTTCTGAAATACCGCGCCGCCAGATTTCACGACAGCTTCGCTGCCGAACGCAGCCTCGCAGGCTCGGCAGCTGCTACAGACGGTGGGATCTTCAGGCCGTCGACAGTTTCTCTGCGCGCCGGATGTCCACCATGAAGCGGTCGGCCGGCTGCGGGTGCCCCAGCAGATAGCCTTGCAACGAATCACACCCCAGTTTGGTCAGGAAGTCTTGCTGCACGCCGGTTTCGACACCTTCGGCGACGATCCGCAAGCCCAGGGCCTGACCGAGTGCAACAATCGCCGAGACAATCGCCGCGTCGTCGCTGTCGTGTTCCAAGTCGCGGACAAACCCACGGTCAATCTTCAACTCATTAGCGGGCAGGCGCTTGAGGTACATCAAGCTCGAATAACCCGTCCCGAAATCATCGATGGACAGATCGACGCCCATGGTCGAGAGCTCCTGCAACACCGTCATGCTGGCGTCCGCATCGCTCATGGCGGTGGTTTCGGTAATTTCCAGGGTCAGGCTATTGGCCGGCAGCCGGTGTGTGCTCAGGGCCTTGGCCACACTTTGAACCAGGCCTGCATGGCAGAACTGCAACGCCGAGAGGTTCACCGCGATCCGCCAGTCGGTGTAACCCTGCACATACCATTCGCGCATCTGACGGCAGGCTTCGTTGAGCACCCACTCGCCAAGCGGAATGATCAGCCCGGTCTTTTCCGCCAGATCAATAAAAGTGTCCGGCAGCATCATGCCCCGTGTCGGGTGTTCCCACCGCAGCAGCGCTTCGGCGCCCACCGGCCGGCCGTTGCTGGCGTCGAACTTGGGCTGGTAATAGAGGCTGAACTGTTCCTGATCGAGCGCATTGCGCAGGTCTTGCAACAATTGAAGCTGTTTGCGCGCGTTGCTGTTCATCGACGCGTCGAAGAAGCTGTAGCCGTTTTTACCGGCGCCCTTGGCGTGGTACATCGCCGCGTCGGCGTTCATCAGCAAATCCTGGGCGTTCTGGCCGTTACCCGGGTATAGCGCGATGCCGACGCTGGCGGAAATCTGCAAGTCATGTTCAGCCACCCGGAACGAGCGCGCGATCAACCCCACCTGACGCGCCGCCAGGCCGAGCGCGTCATCCGGCTCGGCGAGCCGCACCAGCAGCACAAATTCATCGCCGCCGATGCGCGCCAACGTATCCTGGCTACGCAAATCTTCACGCAGGCGCAACCCGACTTCGCGCAACAACTGATCGCCCATGTGGTGGCCAAAGGCATCGTTGACCGGTTTGAAACCGTCCAGGTCGATGAACATCAGCGCAAAACAGCCACCCTGCTCCTTGACCTTGGACATGGCCTGTTCGATGCGATCAGCCAGCAAGACGCGATTGGGCAAACCGGTCAGGGGGTCGTGCAAGGCCAGTTGGGTCAGTTCGCGGTTAGCCTCGGTCAGTGAGCGCGCCAGGTCAGCGGTGCGTGCTTCCAGTCGCGCATCGAGCACTGACGTCAGCAAAGCGATGCTCAACACCGCCAGCGTGGTGATCAGCACCAGATTGTCCAGGCCCTTGCCATTCAAGCCGCTGGCAGCAGCGCCACAGAAACTGCCCTCAGGAAAGCGCGCTGCCGCCATGCCGGTGTAGTGCATGCCGACGATGGCGATGCCCATGACCACCGCCGCGCCGCCACGGAACAGACCCACATACGGCGTGTGCTGTCGCAGCCGGAAGGCGATCCAGAGAGCCACGCCCGAGGCACCAACGGCGATCAGCAGCGAGGTGCCAAACAGCGTCGGGTCGTAATCGATGCCCGGTTGCATGCGCATGGCGGCCATGCCGGTGTAGTGCATCGCACTGATCCCGGCACCCATCACCAACGCGCCGAACGCCAGTTGCCAGGCCGGCAACCGTGGCTGGCTGACCAGCCACAGGGCAAATCCGCAAGAAAGGATCGCGGTCAGCAGCGACAGCAATGTGATGGTGAAGTCGTAGCCCAGGTCGATCGGCAAATTGAACGCGAGCATGCCGATGAAGTGCATCGACCACACCCCGATGCCCATGGCGAAGGCTCCGCCCGCCGTCCACAAATGCACCGCCCGGCCTCTGGCCGTAGCGATACGCCCGGTCAGGTCGAGCGCGGTATAGGACGCGAGAATCGCTACACAGAGCGAAATGATAACCAGCGTGGGGGAATAGCTACCGATCAGCATGAGACTTCTCGCGAGCGCCCGGCGTAGAGGGTTTTTACTCTGGGGGCAAATGCCGGCGATTGTACTGATTGCGTAAAAGAACGCACTTACAAAATAACCAAATAGCCATCAACCCGATGAAACGCTTGTTTGATGCCCACAAGGCTGCGTTAGCTTGTAGCAGCTGCCGAGCAGCGCGAGGCTGCGTTCGGCTGCGAAGCAGTCGTAAATCCACCGCACGCGGTTTTCCTGAAACACCGCGTCGCCTGGTTTCACGACTGCTTCGCAGCCGAACGCAGCCTCGCGCTGCTCGACAGCTGCTACAAGCTAACGCTGCCTCGCGCTGCTCGACAGCTGCTACGAGCAAACGCGGGCTCGGCAGCGACTACAGGGGGTCTACTGGTTTTCGCTGACCTGCAACGCCCCGTCCCAACCGCCACCCAGCGCGGCAATCAATTGCACGCTGGCAATCAACCGGCTCTGCAATAAATCCAGCACGTTGCGCTCGTTACTCAGTGCCGTGGCTTGAACCACCACCACATCCAGATAAGCAATCAAACCGGCCTTGTACTGATTCTGGGTCAGGCGCAACGAGATACGCGCTGCCTCCAGCGCTTCCTGGCGCACGCCGGCTTCCTGCTCCAGCACCTTGAGCTGCACCAGGTAGTTTTCCACTTCACGGAAGCCATCGAGCACGGTCTGGCGGTACTTGGCCACCGTCTCGTCGTAGGCGGCTTCGCTGCGATCGACTTCGGCCGAACGCTGGCCGCCATCAAACAAGGTCATTGCCAACTGCGGTCCGACCGACCAGAAGCGATTGGGTACGCTGATCCAGTTGGAATAGGTGCTGCTGCTATACCCGCCGTTCATGCTCAAGGTGAAATCCGGGTAATAGGCTGCCTTGGCCACGCCGATGTTGGCGTTGGCCGCCATCACCGAACGCTCGGCGGAAGCGATGTCCGGGCGACGTTCCAGCAATTGCGAAGGCAGGCCCACCGGCACTTCGGGCAAGGTCGGAATGGTGGTGGTTTCCGCCAGACTAAACTCGGCCGGGGGCAGCCCGATCAATACAGCGATGGCGTTCTCGAACTGGGCGCGCTGCCAGATCAGGTCAACCATGTCTGCCTGCGTGCTTTTGAGTTGAGTCTGCGCCTGCGCCACCGCGTCTCGCCCGGACACACCGGCGCGGTATTGGTTTTCGGTCATTGTCAGCGAACGCTGATAAGCCTCGACCGTCGCTTCAAGCAAGCGCTTCTGTTCATCGATCACGCGCAATTGCAGGTAGTTCTGCACCAGCTCCGACTGCTGACTCAGACGCATGGCAGCCAGGTCGGCATAGCTTGCCTGGGCGTTGGCGGTGTCGGCTTCAAGGCCTCGGCGTAATTTGCCCCACACGTCCGCTTCCCAACTGACACCGGCCTGGGCGGTGTAGGTGTCACGAATACCGCTGGAGGAGCTGGTCAGGCTCGAATTGCTGCTGCCGGTGCCCTGGCTGGAGCGGTTTTTACCGACGGTCAAATCAACCGTCGGAAAAAACGCCCCGCGGGCACTGCGCACCAAGGCTTGTGCCTGGCGGTATTGTGCCTCGGACTGGGCCACGGTCTGGTTGGAGCTGTTGAGTTTTTCGATCAGGCCATTGAGCTGCTGATCGCCATACAACTCCCACCAGGCACCGCGTGCCAGGGAATCGCTGGGGCTGGCCTGACGCCACCCCGCCGCTTCCTTGTACTGCACCGGCGCGGCCGCTTGCGGGCGCTGATAATCCGGGCCCACGGCACATGCGCTGAGCATTGCCGCGCACAGCGCCAGGCTCAGCAAACGCGAGCCTCGGGCAGCGGCCAGCGGGGCGGCCAGATGGATAAGCGAACGGTCAGTCATAGCGGAGTTTCCAAAGCAGCATCGGTACGTACCCCACGCCATTTATTGAAGCGATGGCGCAGTTTGTCGAGATAGAGGTAAACCACTGGCGTGGTGTAAAGGGTCAGCACCTGGCTGAAGATCAGCCCGCCGATGATGGTCAGGCCCAGTGGCTGGCGCATTTCCGCACCTTCGGCACGGCTCAGCAGCAACGGCACGGCACCGAGGATCGCCGCCAGCGTGGTCATCAGGATCGGTCGCAGGCGTTGCAGGCAAGCACTGCGAATCGACTCCAGCGGTGCCAGGCCTTGATGGCGTTCAAGTTGCAGCGCGAGGTCGATCATCAGGATGGCGTTTTTCTTCACCACGCCAATCAGCAGGAACAGGCCCAGCAGCGAAATCAAACTGAACTCGCCGCCCAGCGCGTAGATCGAGAGCAATGCACCGACCCCGGCCGACGGCAAGGTCGACAGAATCGTCAGCGGATGAATGTAGCTTTCATACAGCACACCCAACACCAGATAGACCGCCAACAGCGCGCCGAGAATCATCCACGGCTGGCTCTTCTGGGTCGCGGCGAACGCATCGGCGGTGCCCGCCATTTTCGCGATCACGTCTTCGGGAAGTCCGAGCGTGGCAATCGCCCTTTCGATGGCTGCGGCGCCCTGCTCTACCGTCACGCCTTCGGCCATGTCGAACGACAGGCTTTCGGAGGCAAACTGGCCTTCGTGGCTGACCCGGTCGTTTTCCAGGCTTCTTTCGTAATGGGCGATGGTCGACAACGGAATCCGTGCGCCATCGGCTGTAATCACCTGCACCTGTTTGAGGGTGATCGGGTCCTGTGCGTATTTCGGATTGACCTCCATCACCACCTGATATTGGTTGAGGCTGTCGTAAATCGTTGAGATTTGCCGCTGGCTATAGGCGTTGTTAAGCACCGAGGTGACCATGTCCATGTCGACGCCCAGGCGCTTGGCCTGATCGCGATCGACAATCAGCGTGACCTGTTGCGCACCACGACCTTCCCGAGCGTCAATCGCCGTCAACTCCGGCAGCGCCTTGAGCGCGGTGACGACTTTTGGATACCACTCGCGTAACGCGCCCAGATCACCGCTTTGCAGGATGTAGGAATACTGCGACGACGTCTGTTCGCGACCGCCGCCAAATTGCAGGTCCTGGTCCGCCATCAGCATCAACTGTGCGCCAGGGACCTTGGGCATTTCCTTGCGCAGGCGCTCGATGACTTTTTGCGCGGAAATGTTGCGTTCCTTGATCGGTTTCAGGCGCACCAGCATGAACGCGTTATTGGTGCCGTTGCTGCCGCCAATGAACCCGGCGACGCTTTCCACCGCATCGTCCTTGAGCACGGCACGGCGGAAGGTTTCCATTTTCGGCTGCATCACGCTGAACGACAGACCGTCGTCACCGCGCACGAAACCGATGAGCTGACCGGTATCCTGCTGCGGCAAAAACGTCTTGGGCACCACCACGTACAACGCGATATTCACTCCGATCGTCACAAACAGGCTGAGCAAGGTCAATCGGCGGTGGCGCAATACCCAGTCGAGGCTCGTCGCGTATTTGCCGACCATCCATTCGTTGGCGCGCTGGCTCCAGCGCTGCAAACGGTTTTCCTGGCCCGGCGTATGCGGCTTCAGCCAACGGGCGCAGAGCATCGGCGTCAGCGTCAGCGAAACCACCAGCGACACGACGATGGACGCTGCCAGGGTGATGGAAAACTCACGGAACAGGCTTTCAATGATGCCGCCCATGAACAGGATCGACAGGAACACCGCGACCAATGAAACGTTCATCGACAGCAAGGTAAAGCCGACTTCCTGGGCGCCCAGGTACGCGGCTTTCATCGGTGGCACGCCTTCGTCGATGTGCCGGGAGATGTTCTCCAGTACAACGATGGCGTCGTCGACCACCAGACCGGTGGCCAGGATCAGCGCCATCAGCGACAGGTTATTCAGCGAGAAGCCATAGAGGTACATCACCGCAAAGGTGCCCACCAGCGACACCGGGACCGCCAGTGTCGGAATCAGCGAGGCACGGAAGTTACCGAGGAACAGGAAGACCACCAGAATCACCAGCGTCACCGCGATCAGCAGGGTCATTTCCGCTTCGTGCAGGGTCGCCTTGATCACCGGCGAACGGTCCATCGCCAGGTTCAGCTTGACACTGGCCGGCAGCACCGCCTGCAACGCCGGCAGCTGCGCCTTGATCTCGTTGACCGTCTCGATGATGTTGGCGCCCGCCTGACGGTTGATCACCAGCAACACCGCCGCGTCGTCGTTGAAGAAGCCGCTGTTGTAGCGGTCCTCGACGCCATCGCTGACCTTGGCCACATCCTTCAGACGCAAGGCTGCACCGCCGTTGTAGTGGATGATGAGCGACTCGTAATCCTTGGCTTTTTCCAGCTGATCGTTGGCCTGCACTTGCCACAACCGCTCGCCGTCTTCGACCGAGCCCTTGGGCCGACGCACGTTGGCATTGGCGATGGTGTTGCGCACATCATCCAGCGCCACGCCGTACTGATTGAGCGCCTGCGGCTCGAGTTCGATACGCACCGCCGGCAACGAACTGCCGCCGATCTGCACTTCGCCCACGCCCTGCACTTGTGACAGGCTCTGGGACAGGATCGTCGAGGCCAGATCGTAGAGTTGGCCCTTTTCCAGCACGTCCGACGTCAGCGACAACACCATGATCGGTGCCTGGGACGGGTTGACCTTTTTGTAGGTCGGCATGCTGCGCATCCCGCTCGGCAGCAGGTTGCGCGAGGCGTTGATCGCGGCTTGCACTTCCCGGGCCGCACCGTTGATGTCGCGGTCGAGGTCAAATTGCAGGATCACCCGGGTCGAGCCCTGACTGGAGCGGCTGCTCATGGTGTTGACCCCGGCGATGGTGCCAAAGGACCGCTCCAGCGGCGTAGCCACGGTCGAGGCCATGACCTCGGGACTCGCGCCGGGCAGACTGGCCTGCACCACGATCACCGGGAAATCCATCTGAGGCAGCGGTGACACCGGCAACAGGCCGAAACTCACGCCGCCCAGCAACATGATCGCCAGGCTCAGCAACATCGTCGCGACCGGGCGCTTGATGAAAGGTCCGGACAGGTTCATGGCTGCTCTACCGCTTCCACGGCTTCAGACTTACGGCCCCAGCGCCGACCGAGGCGATCGAAGTACAAGTAGATGACGGGCGTGGTGAACAAGGTCAGCACCTGACTCAGCAGCAAACCACCGACCATCACCAACCCCAGCGGTTGACGTAATTCCGCGCCGGAACCAGTGGCCAGCATCAGCGGCACGGCGCCGAACAACGCCGCCAGGGTGGTCATCAGAATGGGCCGAAAACGAAGCAACGCGGCTTGATAGATCGCGGTTTCCGGGTCGATGCCCTGATTGCGCTCTGCATCGAGGGCGAAGTCGATCATCATGATCGCGTTTTTCTTCACGATGCCGATCAGCAAAATGATGCCGATGATCGCGATCATGCCCAGGTCATTGCCGCTCAGGATCAAGGCCAGCAACGCGCCGACCGCCGCCGAAGGCAAGGTCGAGAGAATGGTGATCGGGTGGATGTAGCTCTCGTACAACACGCCGAGCACGATGTACATGGTCACCACCGCCGCCAGAATCAGCAGCAAGGTGCTCGACAGCGAGGCCTGGAACGCCTCGGCCGCGCCCTGGAACTGCGTCTGCACGCCAATCGGCATGCCGATGTCTTTCTGCACCTGGTCGATGATCTCGACGGCATGCCCCAGCGCCACGCCCGGTGCCAGGTTGAACGACATCATCACCGCCGGGAACTGGCCGATGTGGGTGATTGCCAGTTGCGCCTGACGCTCTTCGATGTGCGCGAGGCTGGACAGGCGGACTTGCCCGCCGTCGGTAGTTTTCACGTGAATCTGATTCAGCGCATCCGGGCCGATCTTCTCCCCGGACTGCGATTGCAGCACCACGCGGTACTGGCTGGCCTGGGTGTAGATGGTCGAAATCTGCCGCTGGCCAAAAGCGTCGTACAGCGCATCGGTGATGTTCGACACCGACACCCCGACCCGCGAAGCGGCATCACGGTCGATCACCAGATAGACCTGCAAACCCTTGTCCTGCAAGTCGCTGGCAACGTCGGTCAGCTCGGGTCGTTGGGCCAGCGCTTCGACGAGGCGCCCGCTCCACCGGCTCAGCAGCTCTGCATCTGGCGATGACATGCTGAACTGGTATTGGGTGCGGCTGACGCGGTCTTCGATGGTCAAGTCCTGCACCGGCTGCATGAACAGGCGAATGCCTACCAGCTTGTTCACTTCAGGTTGCAGGCGTGCAATCACCTCGGTTGCGCCCACGTCACGATTGCTGTGGGACTTGAGGTTGATCAGCAGGCGACCGCTGTTCAGCGTCGAGTTGTCACCGTCCACACCAATGTAGGACGACAGGCTTTCAACCGCCGGGTCGGCAAGGATCACCTTGGCCAGCGCTTGCTGACGGTCACTCATGGCCGCGAAGGAAATCGACTGCGGCGCCTCGGAAATCCCCTGGATCACCCCGGTGTCCTGCACCGGGAAGAAGCCTTTTGGCACCACCATGTAAAGGAATACGGTCAACGCCAGGGTGCCGACGGCCACCATCAACGTCAGTGGCTGGTGCTTGAGCACCCACTGCAATTTGCGCCCGTAAGCGGCGATCATCCAGTCAATCGCCGCGCCGCTGGCCCGGTAGAAACGGCCCTGCTCTTCTTCCTTGGGTTCACGCTTGAGCAAACGCGCGCACATCATTGGCGTCAGGGTCAGGGACACCACCAGCGAAATCAGGATCGCCACCGCCAGGGTGATCGCAAACTCCCGGAACAGGCGCCCCACCACGTCAGCCATGAACAGCAGCGGAATCAGTACCGCGATCAGCGACAGCGTCAGGGAAATCAGGGTGAAACCGATTTGCTTCGCGCCCTTGAGCGCTGCATTCAGCGGGCTGTCGCCCTCTTCTATAAACCGGGAAATGTTCTCCAGCATCACGATCGCATCGTCCACCACAAAACCGGTGGCGATGGTCAGTGCCATCAGGGTCAGGTTATTCACCGAGAAACCGGCGAGGTACATCACGCCGAACGTGCCGATCAACGACAGCGGCACGGCAATCGAAGGAATGATCGTGGCACTGGCGCGGCGCAGAAACAGGAAAGTAACCATCACCACCAATGCGATGGCGATCAGCAATTCATGCTGCACGTCCTTGACCGAGGCGCGAATGGTTTGGGTGCGGTCGGTCAGTACCGTGACGTCGAGGCCGGCCGGCAGGTTGTCGGTGATGCTTGGCAGCAAAGCCTTGATCCGGTCGACCACTTCAATGACGTTGGCACCGGGCTGGCGCTGAATGTTGAGCAGCACGGCCTGGTTTTCATTGGCCCACGCCGCCAGGCGTTCGTTTTCGGCGCCGTCGACGATTTCCGCGACATCCTTGAGTCGCAACGGCGCACCGTTGGCGTAGGCCAGAATGAGGTTGGCGTAATCCTTGGGCGAAGTCAGTTGATCGTTGGCATCGAGCATCGACACCCGGGTCGGGCCGTCGAAGTTGCCTTTGGGTTGGTTGACGTTGGAGGCGCCGATCAGCGTGCGCACATCCGACAAGTTCAGACCGTTGGCCGCCAGGGCCTCGGGGTTGACCTTGATCCGCACCGCCTGGCGCTGCCCCCCGGCAATGCTGACCATGCCGACGCCGCTGATCTGGGCGATTTTCTGCGCCATGCGCGTGTCAACCAGGTCATTGAGCTTGGGCAACAACATGGTTTTGGAGGTAATGGCCAGGGTCAGCACCGGGGTGTCCGCCGGGTTGACCTTGTTGTACACCGGCGGTGCCGGCAGGTCCTTGGGCAGCAAATTGGTGGCGGCGTTGATCGCGGCTTGCACCTGCTGTTCGGCGACGTCCATGTTGATGTCGAGACTGAAGCGCAGCGTCAGCACCGAGGCACCGCCCGAACTGGTCGAAGCCATCTGGGTCAGGCCGGGCATTTGCCCGAACTGGCGCTCCAGTGGCGCCGTGACCGCGCTGGTCATGACATCGGGGCTGGCACCGGGATAGAACGTCATGACGCGAATCGTCGGGTAGTCGACTTGTGGCAACGCCGACACCGGCAGCAACCGATAGGCAATCAAACCGGCCAGCACAATGGCCAGCATGCTCAGGGTCGTGGCGACCGGGCGAAGGATGAACAGCCGCGAGATGTTCATGCGCCGCCCTTTTTCGCCTTGTCGGCGGCTGCCGGCTCAGTCATGTCCGCCGCCGATTTGCCTTGCAGGTGTTCGGTCGGGGTGGCCGGCACTTCCTGGGGGTTATTGACCACTTCGACTTCGCTGCCTTCCTTCAAGCGGTCGGTGCCTTCAAGCACTACGCGATCCCCGGGGGCCAGGCCTTCGGTGACCACGGTATTGAGCCCGTCGCTGGCGCCGACTTTCAACGCGCGAATGGTGACTTTTTTGTCGCCGTCCAGGGCATAGACGAAGGTGCCGTTGGTGCCGAACTGAATCGCCGCCGACGGCGCGAGCACCACCCCTTTGAGGGTGTCGGCCAGCAAGTGGACGTTGACGAACTGATTGGGGAACAGCGCTTGATCGCGGTTCTCGTAGCGTGCCTTGAACTTCAGCGTACCGGTGGTGACGTCGATCTGGTTGTCCAGGCTTTGCAGCACACCGGTGGCCTGCAATTGGGTGTCGCCACGATCCCAGGCTTCGGCGGGCAGTTTGGCCCCGGTGCGATAGCGTGCCAGTACAACGTCGAGGCTGTTTTCCGGCAAGGTGAAAGCAACGCTGATCGGCTGGGTCTGGGTGATGATCGCCAGCGCCGTGGTGTCGTTGGCGGCGACGAGGTTGCCGACGTCCAGCTGACGCAGGCCTACACGCCCGGTAATCGGTGCGCGGATCTTGGTGAATTCGAGATTGAGTTTGGCGTCGTTGACCGCCGCCTGGTTGGTCTTGACGGTGCCTTGGTACTGACCGACGAGGGCCTCGGCGGTGTCCAGGGTTTGCTTGGCGATACTGTCTTCACGGTACAGGCCGCGATAACGCTCGACATCGACCTGGGCGTTCTTCAATTGCGCCTGGTTTTGCAGCAACGTGCCTTCAGCCTGGAGCAAGGCGTTCTGGTACGGGCGTGGGTCGATTTCTGCCAGCAGGTCACCGGCCTTGACCATCTGCCCTTCTTCGAAGGAAATCTTGATCAGCTCCCCGCCCACACGGCTGCGCACATTGATGGTGTTGAGTGCAGTGACAGTGCCGAGCGCTTTGTAGTACAGCGGGAAATCACCCTTGACCGCAGGGGCCACACGCACGGGCACCGGGCCGGTCGCCCCGCCGAAGCCCGGGCGCATGCCACCGGACTTGCCGGTATGGCCGGCCACGGCTTTCTGCCCTGTGCCCTCCTTGTGAGTCGCACTGGTGGGCCAGAATTTCCAGCACACGCCTGCGATGACCAACAGGACAAGCAGGCCGAACAGCCAGCGACGAGGACTACGGGGAGCGGAGGATTGCATTGAATGATCAACCATTGGGCGCGTGGGCTTCTTCTACATGAGGCTGAACGATAAGCACTGGCGGCTATTAAGCAAAGCGGCTTTACCGGCAATTTACCTTCGGCTTACGTAACAGGTTGTTTGGCCAAGACACTGAATCACAAATGAAAACGGCCTGGACAGGGCCAGGCCGTTAACAATTGTAAAGCTGTCGCTTATTTCAGAACGGCGAGTGCAGCTTCGTAGTTCGGTTCTTCAGCGATTTCCTTGACCAGTTCGCTGTGCAGGACGTTGTCGTTTTCATCCAGAACCACGACCGCACGGGCGGTCAGGCCTTTGAGCGGGCCGTCTGCGATGGCAACGCCGTAGTTCTCGATGAACTCGGCACCACGCAGGGTCGACAGGTTTTGCACGTTTTCCAGGCCTTCGGCGCCGCAGAAGCGTGCCTGGGCGAACGGCAGGTCAGCGGAGATGCACAGCACAACGGTGTTGGCGACATCGTTGGCCTGGGCGTTGAACTTGCGTACCGAAGTGGCGCAGGTCGGGGTGTCGACGCTTGGGAAGATGTTCAGCACTTTGCGCTTGCCGGCAAAGTCTTTCAGGGTGACGTCGGACAGATTGCCGGCAACCAGGGAAAAGGCTGGCGCCTTGGAACCGGCTTGTGGCAGTTGGCCGTTGACTTGAACCGGGTTGCCTTTAAGAGTGACTTGAGCCATGAACTGAGTCCTTCTGAACGT
The DNA here is from genome assembly GCF_003148705.1 of Pseudomonas sp. OV226. NCBI lineage: Bacteria > Pseudomonadati > Pseudomonadota > Gammaproteobacteria > Pseudomonadales > Pseudomonadaceae > Pseudomonas > Pseudomonas sp. OV226. The sequence continues at coordinate 74,479 of NZ_QGGS01000010.1, forward strand.
TGTGGTGGAGAATTTTGAAGAGGCCGAAGTTAACCACGAAATCGCCCGACGACCTATGCCCAGATACAAATCGTGAAGTCTTGCTGGCGAAACTGGATACAACCCTTCCAAACCCCGCATGGCCACAGGCACGCAGCCCGGGTTGCTCTATAGCGTACAGCCCTCCCCGGCCACCACTTGGTGTTCTTGACGAAAGGCAACCGAAAACCCACGGGCTCAATCGCTGGTCTTTAATTTGGCAGCACTGTCGATTTAGACGACGTTCATTCGACTAGTCAGCGAGTCCAGTCAAATCCAGCGGAGATACAGCCATGCGATTCATGATCATCATCAAAGCCAGCCAGGATTCCGAAGCCGGCATCATGCCCAGCGAAGAACTGCTGACCGCCATGGGCAACTACAACGAAGAACTGGTCAAGGCAGGCATCTTCGTCGAAGGCGAAGGCCTGCAACCCAGCAGCAAAGGCACACGTGTTCACTTTTCAGGGGACAAACGCACCGTCATCGACGGCCCGTTCGCCGAAACCAAGGAGCTGATTGCCGGCTACTGGATATGGCAGGTGCAGTCGAAACAGGAGGCGATCGATTGGGTCAAGCGCTGCCCGAACCCAATGCCGGGCACCGAGGCCGAGATCGAGATTCGCCAGGTGTTCGAAGCTGAGGATTTCGGTGCCGAGTTCACCCCGGAACTGCGCGAGCAGGAAGAACGACTGCGCGCCGAGGCCAAAAAACGCTGAACATTTTCAGGCCGGGTTTGCCGGGTGCACGCGTGATTGTTTTACGCGGTGTATCAGGTGAATCCGGCGTCGCCTGAACACCAGGATCGGCGGTAACCCCATGATTTGGTATTAACTTTTTAGTACACACAAATAACGAAGTTCTGTGCACAAAATCAAAGATTTAATCCTTTTGACTGGAAAAGTCGTGACTAGCTGCTAGCGTCAGATTTGTCCTACGGGCTTGGTGGGAAATTGATTACGTATTAACGGCCAGGAAGTGCCGAGTAACCCAATGAGCCAGAAGGGAATCGGGAATGATGTTTCAGCATAAAAAAAATAACGCTTTGTTGTTGGCGGCAGCACGCTTTTCGCCCGCCGTTTACGTGCAGGCCAATAACGCCGATGCACTCAACAAAATTAACCCTGCACGGAACCTTTCGCTCAGCGCCGCCCAGTCATCCGGCACTCGCCTCGCTCCCCATAACGCCAGCGTCACCTGCCTCGGCGCCCCGAACCTGTTCGACATTTCAAGTCCGAAAGCACACCCGCGGCCAATGGATAATGCCGCCACTGACACTCGTTGGCGCAAAGCCATGAACCACGCACCCAAAACCTGCTGGAGCACCGTGATGGGACTGAAGACGACAAGGAAAGCCGCATTCACCGCACTCACGCTATCCATGACGCCACTGGCGGGCCAAGCGGACAACGCGCGTGACTGGCAGAACCTGCCGACCGACCTGAACATGGTGTTCGGCTATTACAACCTCGTTAATAGCAACACGCCGATCGATACGTCATTGCCGCTTGATGGCTTGTCCCTGAACGCGGACCTGTACATCGCCCGTTTTGCCCGCTCGTTTGCCATCGACGGGCGTAACAGTGCGGTTCAGGTCCTGCAACCTTACGCCGACGTTTCCGCCTCGTTCGATAATGGCCAGTTCTTCAATGGCACCAAGCACAACGGCGGTCTGGGCGATACGCAGGTGGTGCTGGTGCACAACGTTTTTGGTGGCCCGGCGCTGACCCCGCAAGAATTCGCCACCTGGACACCCGAGACCTTTCTGACGGGGGCGTTGTGGATCACCGCGCCCACCGGTGATTACGACAAGGACCGGGTCATCAACATCGGCGCCAACCGCTGGGCGTTCAAGCCGGAAATTGCCTTCGGCACGCCGATTGGCCCGACCTGGCTTGAACTCAACACCTACGTCTCGCTGTACGGCGACAACGACGATTACCACGGCGACGGCACACTTGAGCAAAAAGCGCTGTATTCCATCGAAGGTCACTACAGCTACAGCTTCAACCGCGCGCTGTGGGCCTCGATCGATGGCACCTACAACCGAGGCGGCGAAACCAAAATCAATGGTGACTGGCAGGACAACAAACAGGAAAGCAGCCTGTTGGGTGCCACGGTCGGCTTCATGCTGTCGCCCCAGTTTGGCGGGTTGATCGCCTATTCGGACACGGTGTCCGAGCGCAGCGGCTCCCCCGACGTCAACACCTGGACCTTACGCTTGCAATACGCCTGGTAAAGGAAACGCCCATGACCGCACTCAATGACCTCAACGCCCTGCAAGCCAGCATCGCCGAAAGCGTACTTGGGCAGGATCAGGTAATCCGCCAGATTCTGCTGGGGCTGTTGGCCAACGGCCATTTGCTCCTGGAAAGCTTGCCCGGCCTGGCCAAGACCCGCACGGTCAAGGCACTGGCCCGGCACCTGGACGCGAAGATGAGCCGCATCCAGTTCACCCCTGACCTGCTGCCGTCGGACATCACCGGCGCCGAAGTGCTGCATCAGGTCGATGGCCAAAACCAGATCCAGTTCCAGCCCGGCCCGCTGTTCGGCAACCTGATCCTCGCCGACGAAATCAACCGTGCCCCGGCCAAGGTCCAGGCGGCGCTGCTGGAAGCCATGGAAGAACGGCAAATCACCGTGGCCGGCAACAGCCATGTGCTGCCGGAACTGTTCATCGTGGTCGCCACGCAAAACCCGATTGAACAGGAAGGCACCTACCCCCTGCCGGAAGCGCAGATGGACCGGTTTCTGATGAAGGTGTTGCTGGATTACCCGACCGCGGAAAACGAGAGCCAGGTGTTGCGATTGCTGCGCGAAGAAGAATTTGCGGCAGGCGCTAAAACGGCCCCGACCCAAGGTTTTGCACTGTCTCAGGAGGTGGTTTTCGCGGCCCGTCACGAAGTCAGCGCCGTTCACGTCTCCCCGGCCATCGACCGCTACCTGATCGACCTGATCAACGCCACCCGCCACCCGGCGGACTATGACGCCGATCTCGGCCGCTGGATCGCTATCGGCGCCAGTCCTCGGGGCGGTATCGGCCTTGACCGCTGTGCCCGCGCCGATGCCTGGCTACAAGGGCAGGATTTCGTTTCGCCGGACAATGTGCGCGCCGTGGCCCACCCGGTGCTGCGTCATCGCTTGCAACTGAGTTACGACGCGGTGGCGGATGGCGTAACGGCCGACCAGGTGCTCGACCGCTTGCTCGACAAAGTTGCAATACCGGCCTGAGGTTGAAAATGAAAAGCACGGACGGCCTGGTCTATGTCTCTCTGGCGCAATTGATGGCGTTGGAGTTCAAGGCCCGTGACTTGAGTTTTCTGGCGCGCCAGCCCCAGGGCAGCCTCCTCGCCGGCAACCATGCTTCGCGGCTGCGTGGTCGCGGGTTGAATTTCGACGAACTGCGCCGCTATCAACCGGGCGACGATTTGCGTCATCTGGACTGGCGAGCGTCACTGCGCACCGGCAAACCGGTGGTGCGAACCTTCACCGAAGAGCGTGACCGCCCCGCGTTGATTCTGGTCGACCAGCGCATGTCGATGTTCTTCGGCTCGCAACGCAGTTTTAAATCGGCGATTGCCGCCGAACTCGGCGCGCTGGCGGCGTGGATGACCTTCAACGCCGGTGACCGGGTCGGCGGTCTGGTCTTCAATGACAAACGCATCGACAGCATCGCCCCGCTACGCAGTCGCAAACGCCTCGAGGCCTTTTGCAGCCGTATCGCCGAGCAGAATCAGCTGCTCAATGCCGCCAACCCGGACGCCGAAGGTGAGGACCAACTCGACAAGGTCTTGCAACATTGCCTGGCGGTGGCCGGCCATGATCATTTGATCTGCATCGTCAGCGACTTTGCCGGCGCCGGTGAACGCACCTTGCAATTAATGCGGCAATTGGCGGCGCACAACGATGTGATCGCGATGCAGGTGTATGACCCCTTGGCGCTGAACCTGCCGAAAAACGGCCGTTTACTGGTGACCCAAGGCCAATTGCAGGTGGAACTGGCGGTCGAGCAACGCAGCGTGCATCAGCCGCTGGGGGATTTTCTCAGCGGTCGGCTCAAGGATGTCGCGACGTTGCTGCGTCGTAGCCAGGTGCCGCTGATGATGTTCAGTACCGCGACCGATGCGCAGGAACAGCTGCGAGCCGAACTCGGCAGAGGCCGGCGATGAATCCGAACATCCCGAGCATCGACCAACTGAAGGAAATCGCACTGCCGGCGCCGGTCAGTTATGCGCCGCAGACGTGGGGTTGGTGGGCGCTGCTCAGTGTGTTGGTGCTTGCCGTGTTGCTGGTCAGCGCACGGCGGTATTGGCAATGGCGCCGTGATCGTTATCGGCGTGAAGCGCTGGTGCGACTGGCTGAACTGCAAAGCAGTGACGATCAACTGAGGGCCCTGCGCGAACTCCCGGAACTGCTCAAACGCGTCGCCCTGTCCATGCCCACTACATACCCTGTGGCAGCACTTGGGGGTGAGGACTGGCAAACGTTTTTGGTGCGCCACAGTCCGCAGCCCCTGCCGGCAGATTTCAGCCAGCAACTCGCGCAGTTGGCCTATGCGCCGAACAGCACACTGCTGACGCTCAAGGAAGAACAGCGCGAGCGGCTGTTCAACACCAGCAAACGTTGGGTGGAGCAGCATCATGTGGCAGTTTGATTACCCTTGGCTGCTGATCCTTTTGCCACTGCCATGGTTGGCCTACCGCTTCCTGCCTGATTACCGCGAAGCCCGCAGCGCCGTGCGCGTGCCTTTTTTCAGCGCCATGAGCCGCGCGGTCGGTCAGGCACCGAGCCAGGCCGGGACACGCAGCAATCGCTGGCAACTGGTCTTGAACCTGATGGTCTGGGCATTGTTGTTGCTGGCGGCGGCTCGACCGGAACTGGTCGAAAAACCCATCGAACGCCAACAACCGGTGCGCGACCTGATGCTGGCCATCGACATTTCCCAATCGATGGAAACCAACGATTTCACCGACGCCAACGGGCAAAAAATCAATCGCCTGGCGGCGGTCAAGGAAGTGGTCCACAGCTTTATCGACAAACGTAAAGACGATCGCCTTGGCCTGATCGTGTTTGGCAGCGGCGCCTATCCGCAGGCACCGCTGACGCTGGATCACGCCAGTCTGTCGCTGTTGCTCGATGACACCGGCATTGGCATGGCTGGCCCGAACACCGCGATTGGCGATGCGATCGGCTTGAGCTTGAAATTGCTTGAGCAGACGCATGAACCCGAGAAAGTGCTGATCCTGCTGACCGACGGCAACGACACCAGCAGCGCGATTACCCCGGACCACGCCGCGGCCATGGCAGCCGCCAAAGGCGTGGTGATTCACACCATCGGTATCGGTGACCCGAACGCCTCCGGAGAAGCCAAGGTCAACCTGCAAGGTTTGCAGCAAATCGCCGAAGCCACGGGCGGCAAGTTCTTTCGCGCCGAGGACCGCAATGCATTGAATCAGGTGTACAGCACCCTCGACAAACTGACCCCACACCAGGTTAAAACCCTCAGTCATCAGCCGAAAAAGGATTTGTTCTGGTGGCCACTGGGGGCCGCTATCGGTTTGCTCGCGCTCTACCATTTGGGCGCCCTGCTCCGGCCTCATTTGATGCTCGCGCGTCAGCGGCAGGAGGGGTGAGTGGATATAAACCTCAGCGAGTTCCATTTCCTGCGCCCACTGTGGCTGTTGCTGGTGCCGTTCGGCGCCTTGTTGCCCTGGCTCTGGCGGCGCAGCCGTGACGTACAGCGGCGCTTGCGCAGCAATATTGCCGAACACTTGCTGCCGCACTTGCTGATAACGCCACAGGACCAACAACGTTTGCGCCCCGTGCATCTGGTGTGCGCAGTGTTGGTGCTGGGTGCCCTCGCGGCGGCCGGCCCCACCTGGGAGCAGGACCGTCCGGACTTTCTGGAAAACCGCGCGCCGCTGATCATCGCCATCGACCTGTCGCCCTCCATGGACGCCACGGATGTGCAGCCCAGTCGACTGGAAGCGGCCAAACACAAACTGCACGACCTGATCCAGCGCCGAGCGGGGTCACGCAGTGGTTTGATCGCGTATGCCGGCAGCGCCCATTTGGTGCTGCCGCCGACCGACGACCCCGAACTGCTCAACACCTTCATCCAGGCCCTGAGTACAGACCTGATCGCCAAACAGGGCAAAGACGTCGGCGCGGTCATCGAGCAAGCCAAACGGCTGCTGGCTGCCGACAAAAGCCCGGGCACGCTGTTGCTGATCACAGACGGCGCCGATACATCACAACTTGGCGGTCTCGATAAGCAATTGAACGATAGCCCGCTGCAAGTGCTGATTCTGGCGGTCGGCAGTGCAGACGGCGGGATCATCCATGACGCCAATGGCCAACCGCGCACCGACAGTAATGGTCGCCCGGTGTTGGGCAGTTTTGATCAGGCGGCGCTCGAAAAACTGGCTTCCGCAGTCGACGCGCCGTTGGGCAGCCTGACGCTCAATGACGATGACCTGCAATGGATTGAACTGCACGCCCAGCAGCATTTCCAGGCCGCCAGCGATGAACAGCGCGAACTGCACTGGAAAGACGCCGGTTATTGGTTGTGCTGGCCGTTGCTGCTGATCGGGTTGTTCAGCGTGCGCCGGGGCTGGAGCCTGAACTGGATGGCAGGCCTGTTATTGGCACTGGGCATTGGCTGGCAACCGGCTCCCGCCGAAGCCAACGCGTTGACCGATGCGTTTTTCACCCCCGACCAGCAAGGTCGCTGGGCGTTCGAGCACGAACATTTCCCGCAAGCCGCCGCGCATTTTGTCGACCCCTACTGGAAAGGTATCGCGGCCTACAACGCGGCGGATTTCGACCTGGCACTGGCCAGTTTTGCGCGACTGGAAACGCCGCAAGCGTATTTCTACCTGGGCAATATTTACGTGCGTCGTTTCAAATTTGACCAGGCGATTGCCGCGTACACCCAGACGCTGAAGTTGCAGCCGCAGTTCCCCGAGGCCACGGCCAATCTGGCGTTGGCGATTGCCTTGCAGAAAGACACCGACAGCGCCGCGCAGAATGCGCCCGAGGTCAAACCAGACGAAATCAAAATGGACAAAGCGCCGGGCAAGGGCCAGAGCAAAGCCGTGCAGACCGAGCAAGCAACGTCCGATGCACAGTGGCTGGAAAACCTGAGCACTTCACCGGCGAAGTTCCTGAAGCAGAAGTTCAGTTTGCAGGATCAGGCGGGGGGCAAACCATGAGTCTTTCGATAGACCGTGTCGTGGCCCTGCTCCTTTGCCTGTTCACCACCGCGGCATTGGCCGCTGAACCAGAGCTGAAAGTCCAGGTGAGCCTGCAACCCACCAACAATGTCATGGTTGGCAGCGTTGTCGAACTGCAACTCGACGTCTTCACCGACAGCTGGTTCACCGAAGCCCCCACCCTGCCCGACCTGAAGCTGTCCGGCGCACTGGTCATGCCGCCGGACGGTCATGCCGAACACCTCAATCAGACGCTCGACGGCAAGTCATTGAGCGGCATGCGCTACCGCTACCGGATCACCCCCAATCTCGCTCAGGGCTTCGACATACCCGCGCTGACCGTGCGCGCCACACCCGGTCAGGCCACCACTGAGCTCAGCGCCCAAAGCCAGCCCTTGCACTTCGACGCCGCGCAACCGCCAGGGTTTGAACCCGGCGAACCGGTATTGGTCGCGCAAGGGCTGCGCTTTACGCAAAAAATCGTCAACTCGGCGACGCCCCTCAAAGTCGGCGACAGCGTTACCCGGGAATTGACGTTGCAAGCCGATGGCGCCCTGGCGATGTCCTTGCCGACGCCATCACTGAGTGATGTCAACGGTCTGAGCCGTTACCCGAAAGCCCCCCAGATCAGCAACCTCGGTGACGGTCGGGGCAATTTCAGCAGTGGCCAGCGCATCGACACCGTGACCTACCGGATCGACACCGATGGCTCGCACAGCTTGCCGCCAATCTCATTGAAATGGTGGGATGCCGGCACCCGCCAGGCCCGTACCGCCCAAGTCCCGGCGGTCACCTTCCAGGCCACCGCCAACAGCGCTTATCGCCCGGTGTTTTCAATTACCGCAGACCTGAAAAAACTCGGTCAGCCCAGTCGCCTGTACCTCTCCGGGCATTGGCTGGCATTGATTGCACTGCTGCTGGCCATTGCCGTGCTCGGCTGGTTTACCCGCCCGCTCCTCCACCGTGCCTACCTTGCTGTCCAGGCCCGGCGCCGTGCCCGGCACGCCGTTTGGCTGGCGTCCGCCGACTACGCCTGGCGGCAGATTCCGGCGCAGATCGACGGCCAACCTGCCCAATTGAGCGCGCTGTACCTGTGGGCCAGGCGCCGGCGCATGGGACTGAAGCTGAGCGCTCTAGGACCGCGCCTGCAGGACTTTTTGCGCGCCTGTTATGGCAGTGAATCGGCCAAAGATCAGGCGTTGCGTCAATTCAACGAATCCTTGGCTACGCTGAACAGTCAGGCTGCGCCCAACAAGACACCTGCCGCGCCGGCATTACGGCCACTCAACCCCGTTCACGAGAAGGAATTCCCATGACGAGTCCGATATCACTGCGCCAACTTCACGGGTTCAAGTTTTTGCTGGCGCTGGCCCTGAGCCTGCCGTTGCTGGTTCAGGCTGCAGAGCCGTTGCCCTCCTGGAATGATGGCCCGTCCAAGAAGAGCATCATCGAGTTCGTCCAGGCTGTCACCGATCAGAGCAGCAAGGACTTCGTCAAACCCGAGGAGCGCATTGCGGTGTTCGACAACGACGGCACCCTGTGGAGCGAGCAGCCAATGTATTTCGAGCTGCTGTTTGCCCTTGAGGAAGTCAAGCGCACCGCAGCGCAGCACCCGGAATGGAAAACCACACAGCCGTTCAAAGCGGTGCTGGAAAACGACCACAAGGCGCTGGAAGCCGCCGGCCTGGAAGGCATCATGAAGATCTTCGTTGCCACCCACACCGGCATGACCACCGAAGCGTTCGACGACTACGCCAAGACCTGGCTGGCCCAGGCCAAACATCCAAAGACCGGCAAGCTGTATACCGAAATGGTCTTCCAGCCGATGCTGGAATTGCTCGACTACCTGCGCAGCCAGGACTTCAAAACCTACATCGTGTCCGGCGGCGACACCGGGTTCATGCGCGCCTTCGCCGAGAAGTCCTATGGCGTCCCGCCGGAGCAAGTGATCGGTACGACGTTTGTCACAGCGTTTGAGTACAAGGACGGCAAGGCCTCGATCCTGCGCACGCCAAAACTGGCACACAACGATGACGGGGCGGGCAAGCCCGAAAGCATCAACGCGGTGATCGGACGCCGGCCAATTCTGGCCTTCGGCAACTCTGACGGCGACCAGCAAATGTTGCAGTGGACCGCCGCCGGGTCGGGCAAACGATTCATGGGGTTAGTGCATCACACCGACGCCAAGCGTGAATGGGCGTACGACCGTGACTCCAAAATCGGGCGTCTGGACAAGGCCCTGGACGAAGCAAAATCCCGTGGCTGGACTGTCGTGGACATGGCCGCCGAGTGGCGCCGGATCTACCCGCACGAGTCCGCCACCCCAGAGCAAGTGCAATAAAAAGCGTGACGCAGGACTGCAATAAACGTTTGTCGCATTAGGCGGCGCAAGTCAGAAAAAGGAGCAAGTCAGATGACTCGCATACACAAGTGGCTACCGAAACTCGCCCTCGTGGCAGCCTCGGTGATGGCGATTTCGGCAACAGCCGGGGCCGCTGAAAAACCCAACATCCTGGTGATCTTTGGCGATGACATCGGCCAGACCAACATCAGCGCCTATTCCATGGGTGTGGTCGGGTACAAGACTCCCAATATCGACCGCATTGCCAAAGAAGGCATGATGTTCACCGACTACTATGCGGAGAACAGCTGCACGGCAGGACGGTCATCCTTCATCACGGGTCAGACGCCGCTGCGTACCGGTCTGTCGAAAGTTGGCGCGCCGGGTGCACCCGTGGGCCTGCAAAAACGCGACATCACCATCGCCCAGGCACTCAAGTCCCAGGGTTATGCGACCGGCCAGTTCGGCAAGAACCACCTGGGCGACAAGGACGAATACCTGCCGACCAACCACGGTTTCGATGAATTCTTCGGCAACCTGTACCACCTCAATGCCGAAGAAGAACCTGAACGCCCGTATTGGCCCAAGGACGACCCTGCGTTCCTCAAGTCATACGCTCCGCGTGGTGTGATCCACAGCTTTGCCGACGGCAAGATCGAAGACACCGGCGCATTGACCACCAAGCGCATGGAAACCATCGACGACGAGACCACCGCCGCCGCCCAAGCGTTCATCGAGAAGCAGGTCAAGGCAGACAAACCGTTCTTCGTCTGGATGAACACCACCCGCATGCACTTGTTCACCCACGTGCGCGAGTCGATGAAGGGCCAGAGCGGCATGCCCGGCAACGACTATGCGGACGGCATGCTTGAGCACGACGGCGACGTCGGCAAACTGCTGAAAACCCTCGATGACCTGAAAGTCACCGACAACACCATCGTCGTCTATACCACCGACAACGGCCCGAACCAGTTCTCCTGGCCGGATGCGGCGACCACACCGTTCCGTAACGAGAAGAACTCCAACTGGGAAGGCGCCTACCGGGTGCCGGCGATTGTTCGCTGGCCAGGAAAGATCAAGGCCGGTGAAGTCTCCAACGAGATGTTCTCGGGCCTGGACTGGTTCCCGACCCTGCTGGCAGTCGCCGGTGAAGACAGCGTAAAAGACAAGCTGCTCAAAGGCTGGGCGCCGGTAGCGGGTGGCACCAACTTCAAGGTGCACCTGGACGGCTACAACCAACTGCCTTACCTGACCGGCCAACAGCCTAAGGGCGAGCGCAAGGAGTTCTACTACTTCAACGACGACGGTTTGCTGGTGTCGATGCGTTTCGACAACTGGAAAGCGGTGTTCTGCGAACAACGTGCACCAGGCGGTTTCAAGGTGTGGAGTGAGCCGTTTGTGTGCCTGCGGGTGCCAAAAATCTTCAACCTGAGAATGGACCCGTATGAACGCGCCGATGTGGTTTCCGATCAGTATTACGATTGGCTGACCAAAAACGTCTATCTGGCGGCCGTGGCCACGGGTAAAGCGGCGGTGTTCCTCCAGACCTTTATCGACTATCCGCCAAGCCAGAAACCGGCCAGCTTCAGCGTTGACCAGATTCGTGCTGCGGTAGACGCCAAAATCGCTGAAAAAATGAAAGCTGCACCGGCTGCACAGTAACACTGCGTGACTGCCGCTCGCCTTAACCGGCGAGCGGCCCTATTTTGTGTGAACACAACCCTGTAGCAGCTGCCGAAGGCTGCGTTCGAGGACGAAGTCCTCGTCAAACATGCGCCTCGGCCTATCTGACACACCGAGTGGTCCGGATTACCACTGCTGCGCAGCGGGACGCCGCCTTCGGCAGCTGCTACGGGGTGTTGTGTTCATCGTCAGAAGATGTTTTGCACAAGGCAATCCGCAATGTCCTCACGTGTCGCCAGCAAGTCGTCGGCCATACCTGCCCCGCAAACCGCCACCTCCCCGACCCTGCTGATTCCAGCATTGCTGCTGTTCGTCTCGGGCGCGGCGGCGCTGGTGTACCAGGTGCTGTGGATCAAGCAACTGTCGTTGGTCGTCGGCGTTGAGGTGTACGCCATCACCACCGGCATCAGCGCCTTTTTTGCCGGGCTGGCGCTGGGGGGATTGCTGTTCGGGCGCTGGGCTGATCGCTTGCAGCAACCGGTGTTGTTGTATGCCGGGCTTGAAGTGCTGGTGGCGGTACTGGGCGTTGGCGCGACCTTCGCCATGAGCATGGCGGCCAGTCCTTTTGCCTGGCTGGAACAGCACATCGGATTGCTGGCCTGGGTGTTGCCCTTTGCGCTGGTGGGCATTCCCGCGCTGTTGATGGGCGGCACGCTGCCGGTGCTGGTGCGCTCGTTGGCCAGCGACCCGCACCATTTGGGCAAGGCTGGCGGACAACTCTATGCCGCCAATACCGCGGGCGCGATTGCCGGCACCTTGCTTGCTGCCTTCGTGTTGATCGCCACCCTCGGCGTGCGCGGCAGTGCCCTCGCCGCCGCCATGCTGAACCTGGTGGGCGCCGCCGGTGCCCTGTGGTTTCAACGCCAGCGCCCGGCGGTGGTCCAGGAGCCGACCCGGCATCACGAACACAAAGCGCCGGATCGCCTGGCCCTGTGGCTGTATTCCATCGCAGGCGGTGTGGCACTGGGTTACGAAGTGGTCTGGTCGCAATCCATCGTGCAATTCATGAGCACCCGCACCTACGCCTTTGCCGTGGTGTTGGCGACGTACCTCACGGGGTTGTTCATCGGCAGCGCGCTGCTGGCCCGTCGGGTTGATCGTATTCGCGATCCATGGGGCATATTTGGCTTGCTGATCGCCGGGGCCGGCTTGATCGCATTGCTGGAAGTGGCGTTTCTCGGGCGCTGGCTGGTGTTCTTGCAATCCCAGGCCGAAACCGCCGCGCTGGCGATGGGCGGCAGCGAATTGCTGGGCATGAGCGCACGGTTTGCCATGGCCGCGCTGAGCATCGTGTTTGTCCCGACCTTGCTGTTGGGGGCGGCGTTTCCTTTGGCGCTGCGATTGAGTGTCGGCCCTGAGCGCGTCGGTCGGGATGTGGGCGCCGTGGTGGCGTTCAACACCCTGGGTGGGATCGTCGGCGTGATGCTCTGCGGATTCTTGCTGATTCCGCTGCTGGGGCTGGTGCGAACCTTGGGACTGTTGGCGATTGTGGCAGCAGGGATCGGCTATTTCGCCGTGCGCAAGGGCCATCACGTCAAGAAAGGCCGGCGTCAGGGCGTGGTCGCCATCGGACTGCTGTCGGTGGTCGTGGCGCTGTTCACTCCGGTCGACAAACTCGCCAGCCTGCTGCCCGGCGCCCGCAACGGCACGTTGGCGTTCTATGAAGAAGGACGTGGCGGCACCGTCGCCGTGGTCACGCAGGGCAAGGGTCAGAAGAGCTTTCAGCGCTTGTATATCCAGGGCGTGTCAAACACCGGTGACGCCATGCCATCGCTGCGCTACATGCGGATTCAGGCGCTGCTGCCACTGCTGATCCATAACGGCGAACCGCACTCGGCGCTGGTGATCGGTTTCGGCACTGGCATTACCGCAGGCGCCCTGACCCGCTATCCGGGCCTTGAACACCGTGTGGTCGCGGAGTTGCTACCGTCGGTGGTCAAAGCCGCGCCGTTGTTCAAGGGCAACTTCAATGCCGCTGCCGATCCGACGGTCGATGTTCGCCTGCGCGACGGTCGCCAGGAGCTGCTGCGCAGTGCGCAGCGCTACGACCTGATCACTCTCGAACCGCCACCGCCCTCCGCCGCTGGCGTCGTGAACCTGTATTCGCGCGACTTCTACCAATTGGCCGCCAGTCGCCTGGAGACACAGGGCCTGGTCGCGCAATGGCTGCCACTGCCGACGCAGAACATCGACGATTCGCGTTCGCTGGTGCGCAGCTTTCTCGATGTATTCCCCTACGCCACGCTGTGGACCAGCGAATTCCACGAAATGCTGCTGGTGGGCTCGATGGAGCCGATTGAACTGGACGCTGCGAAAATCAGCCAGCGCTTCCAGCAGGACACCGTGCGCAGTACGTTGCAAGACGTGGGCATCGGTTCGGCGCCGGCCTTGATGGCGACCTGGGTGACCGATCGCGCCGGGCTCGAACGCTTCGCAGGCGATGCCCTGGCGGTGACCGATGATCAACCACGGATCGAATACGCCCCCTGGGTGCGCGCCAAGGAAATCAGCCGCGTGCTGCCGGCGTTGCTGGATTTGCGCCTGCCACCGCCGCTGCTCAATGCCGATGCCGGTTTCATCGAGCGCATGAATGCCCATCAGCAGCGCCTGATGCAGTTCTATCGGGCGAGCCTGCACGCCTATGACGGTGACCGCGACGCCTGGGCCAGGGACATCCGTGAAGTGATGATGGGTGATGGCGGCAATCCGTATTACCGCTGGTTTGTCGGTGACGGGACATAAGACTCGAGGACATTTCGACGCGAAACAGGTAGGGTGCGCAAAATCAAATGGCCATCACTGAATCGCGTCGCAGGTTTTCATGGAGTTGCACCCACAATGAGTTGCTGGACTGTCCTGGGCCTTTCGGCAGACGCCGATACGCGCACGATCAAACGTCACTACGCCGCCCTGCTCAAACAGACGCGTCCGGACGAAGATCCCGAAGGGTTCCAGCGCCTGCGCGAGGCCTATGAACAGGCACTGACCGCCAAGGAATGGGAACAGTTCAGTGAGCAGGACCCACAGGAAGAAGCGTCGTGGGACCTGACCGATCTGTCGGGGACACAAATCGACGTGCTGCAACAGGTTACGCGCTCGCTCAACGACGTCAGCCTTGGTGAGCTGCAGCAACGCCATGCGCTGGCCCTCGAACACGGCGCGCTGGATGTCTTGGAAGACGAGGTGCTGCGCCATTGCGTCGAGCATCCCGACACGTCCGAAGACCTGTTGGAGTGGGCGATCAAGACTTTCCAGTGGTTCAGCGCCTGGCAACGTCTGGAACTCGACGAGGAGCAGATCTATCAGGTGTTGGCGCAGCGGCGCCAAGGCATCACGCACACTTTGCGCGAGGCACTTGAACGCGAAGACGCCGAAGGTTTTTTGCAGGCCTATGCCCAGTGTTTTCGCCATCAATGGCTCAAGGGCGAGCACCATCGCCAGTGGTTCAACGGGCTGCTGAGCCAGTTATTGCTGGAAAGTCGTTTCTGGTCATCGACGATTTTTGAAGCGGTCTCAACCGGGCAAGGCTGGCATGCCGGGCCCGCCAGCCCCTGCCCGAAAACCGAATGGCAGCGCCTGGTGGACCGTCACGAAGCGCCGATCTTCCTCGCCAGGCAACAACACCTGGCCACTCAACCGGCCGCCACCCCCGAGCATCGCGCCGCTCGCCTGCTGCTGGCACCGGGCAGCTTCAGTCAACGCCGGGCGTTGGCCCGACGCTTGCGCGACGATGATTGGACGCAGTGCCGTCAGCTGAGCTCAGCGCTGTACGCCAACCACCCGAAGCTCTGCGAGGCCATGCCCGGCGGCACGCCGTTCTTCTGGCGCGAGTGGGAACACACTTTCGACAGCTGGCCGATCTACCTCGGCATCGCCCTCGCCTGCCTGATTGGCAGCTTTGTTCTATACGCCCCCAATGGCGAGCGCCTCGGGAGCTTGATCGGCGTCGCAGTGTTCTGGTCAGTGATATTTTCAGCCGGCGGTTGGGTACTGCACTGGCTGATGCATCAGTTCGCCCATCGCGTGTGGTTGCTCGATGATCGACTCAGTGCGTACCTGTTACCCGGGTTCAACCCGCCACCGTTTGGCGTACTGCGCGACCTGTTGCCTTGCGCCGTGATGGCGGCAGGCATTGGTAAGGTGTATGGCCTGATCGGCAGTGGCGTTTACGTCGCCACGCTTGTGGCTGTGGGTCTGATTCGCCGGTACGAGGGCAAGCCACGCGTCTCTTGGAAGCCCTCCAATCCGTGGATCAAACGCAGCCTTGCAGGTGCAGGGATTTTGCTGTTGGTGGCGTTGCTGGGCGTGTTCAAAGTGATCTCCAGCCAAGGCACGGTCAATCGCAATCAGGGCCTGCAACAATGGACAGAACGCTTGTGCAGCCGCATGCCGGCCAGTACCAGCGAATGTGGCGCACCGGCCACGATGGAACAGTGGTACGGCAAGGAGGCCGGACAATGACTCGGGAATGGTTGTTCCCCGTGGGGATATTCTGGGGGGTGATTACCCTCGGGATGATCGGGGCTGGAAAACCCCTGACCACGTTCGACCTGTGGCTGGACAAACACGATGCGCCCATCACTGCGCAAGCCAATGCATTGAGCCCGGTCATCAACTGCATCAATCGGGTCGACGTGCAATGGCACCTCGCTTACGAGCGTTACACGTCACCGGCGCAACTCGGGGAACCCGTTCGGAACTGGATGGCCAACCAACATGATTTCGACGACGGCGTTGCCACTACAGTGAACGAGGCCCAAAGGGATGTCTGTTCGCCGAAAATCAGTGAGAAACTCTCGATCCTTGGCTACGAAAAGTCGCTAGTGACGCTGGCAGACGACTACGTGCAGGCACTGGAGCGCGTGACGCCGCTCACGCTGAAAATCCGTTTTTACCAGCAACCGGTTTTCTCACAGCCCACCTATGAATTGCCGCCCGAATTCGCCGTGCAATTTCAGCCCAGGGCTGACGCGTACCTTTTGGCCTCTGCGGCGTTAAGACAGCGTGTCGAAACGCTGGACCTTGAACAACGACGCGAGCAGCTGAAACTGATCGAAGCCCGACATGGCAAAGACATTCATTGGTACCTGCTGGACTACATGATTCAAGCCAAAGACACACTGAACGTGGTCAGCGACGGGGTCAAAAACCGCAGCCTGACCCCGCAGGCGCTGGCCTTGACCACCCGAGAGCTGCAACTGGCCTGGGATTACCGGCAGCAATTCAACCATGCAGAGTTACCCGAAACGAGAAAACGCAACGAAGTGCCGCGCTACCTCTGGGACCACATTACCGGGCCTGCGCAGAAGTACCTCGATGCCTTGAATACCTTGCACAACGACTGGCAGAACAAGGCTGAACCGCAGCGATTGAGCGAAGACTTTTATGCCGTGACGCGGGGGTATGACTCGCTCGTCAGCCACTACAACCGAATGGCTCGCTTTGATTATTGAAGAGGCGAGTTCCGCGACAGGTCGCTAAAAAACTCACTATTGACCCAACGCTGCCGGCCATTTCACAACCGTCATTTGACAGATGCCCGGCATCCGGCAAAGCTGCATCAAGCTTGATCGCGCGCCCAAGGGCAAACGCACCTGGACTATGGAAGTCGCAATGCCGAAACATAAAAATAAAGCAGCAAGCCCAAACCCTGATTCGCAACCGAACCTGATCAATCGCTACCTTTTTCCTGTAACCATCGGCACATTGCTGCTGGCGGTCATCGCCATCGGCTGGTTTCTGTTCAGCAGTTCACCGGCACCGCTCAAGCCTGTTCCCGTCAGCGCCCCTGTCGCGCAACAGGCCAAACCGCAACCGGTCGCGATGGCCCCGGCGAAGATGGTCGATGAACAACAGTGCCAGGGTTGCCACAGCGAGCAGGTCAAGGACTGGCAAGGCTCCCATCACCAATTGGCGATGCAACCGGCCAATGCCGAAACGATGCTGGGCGACTTCAATAACGTCACGTTCAAGGCCGAGAACGAAACCACCGTGTTCTCACGCAAGGACGATGGATTCTGGGTCAATACACCAGGCATTGATGGCAAGAATGCCGATTTCAAGGTGGCTTATACCTTTGGTATCGCGCCGTTGCAGCAATACCTGATCGAGGTCGGCGAAGGACGTTTGCAACCCTTGGGCGTGGCCTGGGATACCGAAAAACACCGCTGGTTCCACCTCTATCCCGGCCAGGGTGTGAACTTCAAGAATCCGTTGCACTGGAGCAAGCCAAGCCAGAACGCCAACTTCATGTGCGTCGAGTGCCATACCACAGGCTATAAACGCAATTTCGATGCCGCCAAAAACACCTTTGACAGTCAATGGAACAGCCTCGGTGTCGGCTGCCAGGCATGCCACGGCCCGGCCTCCAATCACCTGGAATGGACGGCGAAAAAAGGTGATTTGATTCACGCCGGTTTTGCCGTCGACCTCAAGGACAAGAACGCAACTGTCGAAATCGAAACCTGTGCCCGCTGCCATTCGCGCCGCGCCCCGCTGAGTGATGGCTACACCGTTGGCAAACGCCTGATGGATGACTACCTGCCAAGCGCCCTGACCCGCGAGTTGTATGCACTGGACGGCAAGATCAAGGACGAGGTGTTCGAACATGGCTCCTTCGCCCAAAGCAAGATGTTCGACAAAGGCGTGCGTTGCAGCAACTGCCACAACCCGCACAGCAGTGAGCTGAAAGCCCCGGGCAACGGTGTTTGCCTGCAATGCCACAACACGGCGGGCAAGACGTCGGTGGAAGGCGTCGACGGTAAAGGCCTGCAAGCGAAAAACTACGATTCCATCGAACACACTCGCCACACCATGGGCCAACCGGGCTCGCAGTGCGTGGATTGCCACATGCCCGGCAAATTCTATATGGGCAATGACTTCCGGCATGACCACAGCTTCAGTATCCCGGACCCGGAGCGGGCGAAAAAACTGGGAACACCGGATGCCTGCCTCACTTGCCACCAGGGTAAGGACGGCGACAAGGTCACTGAGCAATTCAAACTCTGGAACAGCGCGCCAACCGCGCAGGCCCCGCGTTATGACGAAAGCCTGTGGCTGATTCGCAACGGCCAGCCCGGTGCGGCGCAAGCTTTGTACGAGCAATTGCAACGGAGCAATTTGCCGGCGATTCAACGGGCAACCTTGCTCGCCGAATTGCCGATGTACCCGAGTGAACAGGCGCTGAAACTGGCCACCAAGGACTTGAGCAACCCGGCCCCCCTGGTGCGTGAAAGCGCCGTGCGGGCCATCAGCGCATTCTTGCCGCCGCCCGAACGTGCGCCGCTGTTGTCGCCGTTGCTGGCAGACCCGGTGAAGGCGGTGCGCATCGCCGCGGCCCGCGATTTGCTGGGTCTGGCCAGTAACGGATTGGGCAATGCCCAAGCGAATTGGAATGCGGCCATTGCGGAGTACGAAGCGGTACAGATGAGCCTGCTGGAACGGGCCGAAGCCAATCTCAACCTGGCGATGCTCTATCAGGCCAGCGGCCGCAATAACGAGGTCGAAAAATACCTGCGCACGGCCCTCGAACGCGATCCGGATTTCTACCCGGCGCTGGTGACGCTGGTGCAATGGCTGGAAGCCAATGGTCGCAGCCAGGAGGCTCAGACGCTGCTGGCACAAGCCTTGAAAGACCACCCGGACGCAGCGCTGTTGCAATACACCCAAGGCCTGTCGCTGGTGCGGGCAGGCAAATCGGACCAGGCCATGCCAGCGTTACGCAAAGCCGCACAACTGGAACCGCAGAACGCCCAATACGGCTACGTGCTGGCCGTGGCGTTACACGACAAAGGCAAGGTTGAAGAGGCCTGCGAAGTGCTGGAGCAATTGTTGAAAGTGCAGCCGGCCAACCGCAATGCGCGGCTGTCGTTGATCCAGTACTACCTGGCCAATGGACAAGAGCCCAAGGCACAGGTGTTGTTGCAGGGCTGGAAGAAAATGAACATGGGCGATCCGGCGTTGAAATAACCCTTGATCCACACCGCCTGTAGCAGCTGCCGAGCCTGCGAGGCTGCGTTCGGCGACGCAGTCGTCGTGAAATCAAACGATGCGGTTTTTCAGGAAACCGCGTTCGCCGGGTTTACGACGACTGCGTCGCCGAACGCAGCCTCGCGGGCTCGGCAGCTGCTACACGGGTCGTGGGACTACCACGAAGAACCACTCTTCAACGCCAGCTCCCGCCGACTGTTGGCTCGCATCGCCTTGATCAGCGACACCGTCCCCACCAGCAAAATCGCCGCCGCAAACAAAAAGTCGATTTTGTACAGCTGGAAGTCATTCAGCGGCCCCACCAAAAACACCCGTATTGCCCCGACGCTGACCAGCGTCGCCAGAAAGTCGATACCCGGCTCGTCGCGATAAAACACGTGCAGCAGCGGCAGGCAGATCACCAGCAGCAACAGCAGGACAATCACCTTGAATGAGCCCTTGCGCTCGACACTGAACGCACACTCATTGGCGGCATACGGTTTGTAGTCTTCCTCGCGCGCCAGCGAGTTTTTCTCGTTGATGTACTCCGCGCGGTTGTACTTTTGAATCGGCGTAAAGGTGTTCGACATCTCCATGCTGGTGGTGATGTGCTTGAAATTCAGGTCGATGCGCTCGTTGCCCTTGAGGTAATACAGCACCGGCTTGTAACCGTAGCGGTAAGTGTCGAACGGGAAGTCCGTCGCCCTCCCCTGAACGCCGATCGTTCGGAGTTCGAGTTCGGCATAGGCACTCTTGTTGAGCGACGACAGGTTGCGGCTCAGGGGCTTGATTTTGACCTGCTCCAGAAACACCGGGGTGACGCCGTAAGACCACTGCAACGGTTCCAGGCGCAGCCGCAGTTCGTTGCGGCCCAGGTCATATCGATCAAACGTTCGCTCAGAGACGATGACAGTGCCCGCGAGTGCGAACTCACCACGCACATTGTTGGTGATGCGCAGTGTCAGGCGATCCTTGCCCAAAGTGGCGGCATCACTGGCCGGCGGTGTGCCGCACCAGGCGTAACTGTCTCGCGCCCCCGCGAGTTGGCCCTCGCGGTCCTCTTGAAACAGATAAAAGTAACTGCCCCACAAGGCCAACATCAGCAACAGCGCGATCAGCCCCAACACCTTCTTGCCCACACTCACGGCCAGACTCCTTTCTCTGTTTCTTCCATGCAGCCGAAAACCCGTTGACGTGGGTTCCGAAAATGCCAGTGATTAGTTAACGGCGTATTTGTTTTGCAGCGCTTGCAAGCGCTCGGTTTGTTGCGGGGTCAGGCCACTGGCATCGAACAGCACGGCGCCATCGGCCCCAACGAGTTTGATGATTTCCAGGCTGAACAATGCTTCTGCGGGCGCATCAAGCTTGCCCCATTCGCTGAACTGGTTCGGCGTAATTTCCCAGGTAGGTGACTCGCCCGGCTCGATACCGCCAGGAATCGGCAATTCAACGGTGCCCACGAACCATGGCGTGGCGCGGCCCGCGCTGGCCACGGTGCCTTTGAAACCGACACGGGCGATGGAGAACGTCGTGCCGTTCTTGACCTTGGCCACCACCACCGGTTGACCGTGCGGCGCCGCCGAATTCTTGTTCTTCTCCGTGAAATAAAATTCCGACTTGAGAATCTGGAACTTCGCCATCTCTACCTTGGCAATCTGGGCCGCCTGCTGGATGTCCTGCAGTTGCTTGATCTCGGCGAGGGCTTGCTGCTTTTCCTTCAATGCGCGTTCGGTGCGCAGATTGGCGGCGATGACGGCGACGTCCTCAGCGGTTTTTCCGTTGAGCGTGGTGCGCACGTTATTTTTGGCCTGCTCCGCCGATACCTGGCCACTCAAGGCCTCGCCGATATTGCTGAAGGTGATGAGTTTCAAATCTTCCAGGAGTTGGGCTTTCTTGTCTTGCGGCAGGTCTGCCGTGACTTTATCCAGCGATGAAGTGAGGCTCTCATCGCTAGTGCCGTCCAGTTTCGGACCACCACAACCGGCCAACATCAATGTCACCAACCCTGCCGCGAACATCCTGCGCATACCCGACTCCTTTTTGATAATGCGCGGACTCTACCAAAATGCCACCACTGGCCCAAGCAAAAACACGCCCTGTAGCAGCTGCAGAGCCTGCGAGGCTGCGTTCGGCGACGCAGTCGCCGTGAAATCAGGCTCTGCGGTGTGACAGGAAAACCGCATTCGAAGGGTTTACGACGACTGCGTCGCCGAACGCAGCCTCGCAGGCTCGTCAGCTGCTACAAAATGGTGTGTTGTCAGCGTCGTCTGAACAACGGCCGAGGCTCAATCACCGAACGGCCGTACAACACGCTCATCCCGGCCAACCCCTTCAGCGCATCCTCGGCCGATTTGTCTTCGCGCACCGCGAAGCTGTCGAACCCGCATTGGCGCATATGGCTGAGTTGATCGCGCAGCACATCACCGATCGCGCGCAGTTCACCGGTCCATCCCATGCGGGTGCGCAGCAAGTACGCCTGGCTGTAACCGCGACCGTCACGAAAGCTCGGAAAATCCAGGGCAATCAACGGCAGCGTCTCAAACCATGGGTTAAGGCGTTCCACCTCATCATCCGGCCCCAGCCACACCGCATGCTGTGCAGGATTGAGCAGCCAGCGGTTCAACGGCAAAATCAGTGACCCGGCAGGCATTTCACCCTCCTGGTCCCTGACCAGCACCCACGGATCGTCAGCCACAATCCGCGCCACACCCTCCTCCAGCCGCAGCAGATTGTTCATGCCGTCACCTCCAGTACCTTCGGATACACCTGCTCCTTGAACGGCTCAAGACCGATGCGTAGCAGGGTGTCAACGAACAGTTCTTCGCTCTCGCGGTAATCGACAAACGTGTCGATGATCCGCTCGATTACCTCGGGTACTTCGGTGGCGCTGAAGGACGGGCCGATGACCTTGCCCAGCGCACTGTTCTTGCCCTGGCTGCCGCCGAGGGTGATCTGGTACCACTCGCTGCCGTTCTTGTCGACGCCCAGAATGCCGATGTTGCCGATGTGGTGGTGGCCGCAGGCATTCATGCAACCCGAAATGTTGAGGCTGATGTCGCCCAGGTCGTGAAGGTAATCCAGGTCCTCGAAACGTGCCTGAATGGCCTGGGCAATCGGGATCGATTTGGCATTGGCCAGTGCGCAGAAGTCGCCGCCGGGGCAAGCGATGATGTCGGTCAGCAAACCGACGTTGGCGCAACCCAGCCCCTGCTCGCAGGCCAGGCACCACAGCGTATGGAGATCCGCCTTGGGCACATCCGGCAGCACGATATTCTGTTCATGGGCGATGCGGATTTCACCGAAACCGAATTGCTCGGACCACTCGGCCACGGCCTGCAGTTGCTCGGTCGTCACATCCCCGGGTGGCGAGGCGATCCCGGGTTTCGTCGACAGCACCACGCTGGTGTAACCCGCGACCTTGTGCGGTTGAACATTGCGGGTGACCCAGCGTGCGAACGCCGGGTTCTCGGCCAGGCGTGTGCCAAATTCCAGGTCAATGTCGGGCAGTGAACGGTAGTCGGGGGCCACGAAAGCACTGGCGACACGCTCATACTCGGTGCTGGTCAACTGCGCCGGCCCGTCCTTGAGGTACTGCCACTCCTCCTCCACTTCCTTGGCGAACGCTTCGATCCCCAGGGCTTTGACCAATATCTTGATCCGCGCCTTGTACTTGTTGTCCCGCCGACCGTGGCGGTTGTAAACCCGCAGCACCGCTTCGACATAGGACAGCAAATGCTGCCACGGCAAGCCCTCGCGGATCTGCAAGCCAAGGATCGGCGTGCGCCCCAACCCGCCACCCACAATGACCCGCAACAGCTTTTGTCCATGGTCATCGCGATAAAGATAAAGACCTATGTCATGCATCATGATGGCGGCGCGGTCCTGCTCCGCCGAACAGATGGCGATCTTGAACTTGCGCGGCAGGAACAGGAATTCCGGGTTGATGGTCGACCATTGACGCAAGATTTCCGCCAGCGGACGTGGGTCCATCAGCTCGTCCGCCGCCACACCGGCGAACGCTTCGGTGGTGATGTTGCGCACGCAGTTGCCAGACGTCTGGATCGCATGCATTTGCACCTGCGCCAGGCGTTCGAGAATGTCCGGCACTTGAGCCAGCTCGATCCAGTTGAACTGCATGTTCTGCCGGGTGGTGAAGTGGCCATAACCGCGATCGTAATCCCGGGCGATGCTCGCCAGCGTACGCATCTGGCCGGCGCTGAGCGTGCCATAGGGAATCGCCACGCGCAGCATGTAAGCGTGCTTTTGCATGTACAGGCCGTTCTGTAAACGCAACGGCAGGAACTCTTCTTCGCTCAGCTCGCCGGCCATGAAGCGTTCGACCTGATCGCGAAACTGCGCAACCCGTTCGAAGACCAGGGCCCGGTCATAGTCATCGTATTGATACATGTGGCGACCTCATCAGGGTTGTTCGCACGCTCTGCACCTGTAGCAGCTGTCGAGCACCGCGAGGCAGCGTCCGGCTGCGAAGCAGTCGTAAATCCTGTGCACGCGGTTCAACTGACAGACCGAGTCGCATGGTTTGACGACTGCTTCGCAGCCGGACGCTGCCTCGCGGTGCTCGACAGCTGCTACAGGGGGGTGGCGGTGTTTGTGGGTCGACTATGGACCTGCGGCGCAGTGCGTTACAGATTCAGGTAAACACTAAAAAACCGTATCAGAGCGCAGCAGATGACCGCAGGCAAACCTCGCATCTGATCCGCATAACTTTGGTTTTTCTGAGTCTGTTTTGTTTCAGGCAGGGTTTCTACAGTCGACAACCTGCCAGGCCGGGTGGTCTGGCAAGACTTTGCAACCGTGGAAGCATTGACCATGAGCACAGCAACAATCGGACAGGCCTATAACTACAAGGTCGTGCGCCAATTCGTCGTGGCAACCATCGTATGGGGTGTCATAGGGATGGCGATGGGGGTGTGGATCGCCTCGCAACTGGTATGGCCCGAGATGAACCTCGACCTGCCGTGGACCACCTTCGGCCGCTTGCGCCCGTTGCACACCAGCCTGGTGATTTTCGGTTTTGCCGGTAGCGCGCAATTTGCCGCCAGTTACTACGCCGTACAGCGCACCTGCCAGGTGCGGCTGTACTCCGACACCCTGGCCGCATTCACTTTTTGGGGGTGGCAATCGGTGATCGTGATCATGCTGGTCACCCTGCCGCTGGGCTATACCACCACCAAGGAATACGCCGAGATCGAGTTTAGCGGCGCGGTGTGGATGACCGTGGTCTGGGTCGCTTACGCCATCGTGTTTTTCACCACCGTGGTGCAGCGCAAGACCAAACATATCTACGTCGGCAACTGGTTCTTCGGCGCGTTCATCGTGGTCATTGCGATGTTGCACGTGGTCAATCACCTGTCGATTCCGGTGGACTGGTTCAAGTCCTATCCGGTGTATTCCGGGGCGACCGACGCCATGGTGCAGTGGTGGTACGGGCACAACGCGGTGGGGTTTTTCCTGACCACCGGTTTCCTCGGGATGATGTATTACTTTGTGCCCAAACAGGTCGGGCGCCCGGTGTATTCCTATCGCCTGTCCATCGTGCATTTCTGGGCGCTGATCACCCTGTACATCTGGGCCGGTCCGCACCACTTGCACTACACCGCATTGCCAGACTGGGCGCAGTCGCTGGGCATGGCGATGTCGCTGATCCTGCTGGCGCCGAGCTGGGGCGGGATGATCAACGGCATGATGACGCTCTCGGGCGCCTGGCATAAATTGCGCACCGACCCGATCCTGCGGTTTCTGGTGCTGTCGCTGGCGTTCTACGGCATGTCGACCTTCGAAGGCCCGATGATGGCGATTAAAACGGTCAACGCCCTCTCCCACTACACCGACTGGACCATCGGCCATGTGCACGCCGGGGCACTGGGCTGGGTGGCGATGATCACGTTCGGCGCGGTGTACCACATGGTGCCGAAAGTCTTCGGCCGCGAGCAGATGCACAGCATCGGCCTGATCAACGCGCACTTCTGGCTCGCCACCATCGGCACCGTGCTGTACATCGCGTCGATGTGGGTCAACGGCATTACCCAGGGCTTGATGTGGCGTGCAATCAACGACGACGGCACGCTGACCTACTCCTTCGTCGAAGCCTTGCAGGCCAGCCATCCGGGGTATGTGGTGCGCTTTATCGGCGGCGTGTTCTTCCTCAGCGGCATGCTGTTGATGGCCTACAACACCTGGCGCACGGTGCGGGTGGCGGACGTGATGATGGCTGAACGTGAAGCGCAGTTTGCCTGAGGCAAGGAGCCATACATGTATGAAGTTCTGTTGAATGCGATGGTCGTATCAGTGCTTTGGCTGGGGGTTGAGTACAGCCTCAAGCGGCAGACGCCGCAGAGTCTGGAGGATGCCAGCCTGATTCCATTTGCCGACGACCCCGAGGTGGCGCGGCGGGTGGAACTGGCCACCGGGAAGGTTGTGAATGCAGTGGCGCCGGAAGAGGTGAAGCCCGGTTGGATCAACCTCGACATCTGACCCACCACCTGTCCGTTGTAGGAGCCGAGCTTGCTCGCGATGCGGCCATTCCAGCCAACATCAATGTTGACTGTCAGTCCGTCATCGCGAGCAAGCTCGGCTCCTACACGGGGGGATTGGGTCAGTCAGGGAGGACCTGGCCGCGATCGCGCGGAATCAGGAGCTGCAACTGCTGCGCCAGAAAGTTTGCATCGAACGCAAACGTGTCTGGGTCTTTCAAGCCGTTGGTCTTGCGCCACTGCCAACTGGTCGACGGCGGCAGGCACACCAGCGACACGCTGCCATAGCGCGCAGCCGTCAGCCCCATCACCGCCAATGAAATCTGACCGCCAGCACCCATTACATCCGGCACGAACTCCACCGGCTTGCCGGCGATGACAATTGACAGCTTCTCAGTCTTGAACATCGACGTCTCGACCGGCACGCTCGGCCCTGAAGCGACATACGCCTCACGACTCACTTCCAACAGATTGGGCGCCTGGACCGGTTCCAGCCACTGCTGGATCTGATCGAACAACTCACCGATACGCGTCGCCCAAACCGCCGATTGCGATTCAAACAGTTGCTTCTTGTGCGCTTCACTTTCTGCGTAGTGGCGAAGCATCTCGCCCAGTTGCTGTACGTCGTCCATTGCGGTGTTCCTTTCGTTGGAGCGGTGCTGCGGACATTGAGCATGGCAGATCCACGCCGATGACGTACGTAAAAGTCCACCGGCCTCTTGCGCCGCCCGAACCCGCGTCAGAAAAGACACCATGACACTTCACTGAAAGATCGGCGGTACAGTTGTTTTCCGCTGGAATCCGCCCACGAACCTAGGGACACTCGATCCTCGGGTGACTTTCCGACACAGATCATCGCTTGAGGAGATCCAATGCGCACCATCGGCCTTATCGGCGGCATGAGCTGGGAGTCCAGCGCCGAATATTATCGCCTCATCAACCAACAGGTCCGCGACCAGCTCGGGCCGCTACGCTCGGCGCAACTGCTGATGTACAGCGTCGACTTCGGTCCGGTCGAACAGGCCCAGCACGCCGGGCGTTGGGACGATGCGGCGGCGATTCTGGTGGATGCCGCGCAACGGCTGCAAGCGGGCGGTGCCGAGTGTGTGGTGCTGTGTACCAACACCATGCACAAGGTCGCCGCGCAGATTCAGGCCGCGATCAACATTCCGTTCCTGCACATCGCCGACCCGACCGGTCAAGCGGCGGTCGATGCCGGTACGTTGAAGGTCGGATTGCTGGGGACTGCGTTCACCATGGAACAGGACTTTCTCAAGGATCGCCTGAGCGCAATGGGGCTGACAGTGCTGGTGCCAGAAGCCGAGGAACGCCAGGCGGTGCACCGGATCATCTACGACGAATTGTGCGTCGGCGTGATCAGCGACACATCGCGCGAGGTCTATCAGCAGGTGATTGAGTCGCTGACCCAGCGCGGTGCACAGGCGATCATCCTCGGTTGCACCGAAATCGGCCTGCTGATCAAACCCGAACACAGCGCCCTGCCCCTGCTCGACACCACCGAACTGCATGCGCAGGCGGCGGTGGCGTTCGCACTGGGCGACTGAGTCAATCGGCGTTAAGCGTGCGACGCAGACGCGCCATGCTCAAGGTGTCGACCAGTCGGCCGTCACGCACGGCGTAGTCACGGAACAGGCCTTCGGTCTCGAAACCGAACTTTCGGTACAGACCGATGGCGGCTTCGTTGTCGGCGTACACCGAAAGCTCGACCCGTTGCAGATTCATCCAGTTGTCGGCGATGTCCAGCACCGCCGCCAACAGCTTCGAACCCACGCCTTTACCCTGCCATGCCACCGCGACGCCCATGCCGATACTGCCGGCATGGCTGCGGCGGATCCGCGAAAACTGCTCCAGGCCAATGTTGCCGATGACCGAGCCCTGATGCAGCGCGACCAGTTTCACCAGGCGCTCGTTATCCGAGGCCAGGCGTTGGCGCCAGATCTCGGTGGATTGAAATGGCATTTGCAGGACCTGACGGGTAATGGCCGGGTCGTTGTAGAGCGCGGTGACGCCCTCAATATGGGATTCGCTGAAACGTTCGAGGGTGATAAACGGTTCGGTGACGGGCATGGGTGATTCATCCTTGATGCAGACATGGCCGCTTACTGTACAACGCTACTTCCTGTAGGCGTGAGCCTGCTCACGCCTACAATTGACTGCGTTCAGCTCTCGAACCACTCCCGGCGCTCATTGAAGGTGTTGTGGATCAACTCGACAATCATCTGCACGTCGCCCTCTCCCTGTGTTTCGGCGTTGGCCGCCATCCACACCTGACGTTGCATCGGCTGTTCGAACAACCCCGGCAATGCAATCAGTCCGCGGTCAAACTGGCTCATGTAGCGCGGCAGCAAGCCGATGCAAGCGCTGCATCGGATCATCTCCAGCATCAGCTCATAAGAATGCAAGTGCACCACGCCGGCCAGACGCTGATCGACCACGCTGTTCCACGGCCGAAAACTCTCGACCTGACGGTCATACTGCCATTGCACCAGCAGGAAGTCGGCCAGGTCATCGAGGCTGTCAGGCCGCGCCGCGACGCGCGAATAGCGTTTGGCGATGTGCGGCAGGTATTCAAGACGCGCCAGCCGCCGGGGCTCGCTGACGGCGAAACTCGGACCGGGCAGCGGCGAATCCGGGCCGGCCAGCCACAGCACTACGTCCGCGCTGACCGCTTGCAGGGCCAATTCGCTGTCGAGGGTGATGATGTCCAGACGCACACTGGCATTGCGTCGCAACAAAGCGACCAGATCGCGGCCGAGTATGTCGTGCAGAATCGACTCCGCCACCGCCAGGCGAATCAACGGTTGCTCTATCACCGGCGCATCGCGCTCGTGGGCCAGGGCGATCAACTGTGCCTGCAGCGCCAACCCGTCACGACTCAGGGCCAGGCCACTGTCCTGATGATTGAACAGCGTGCACTGCAACTGCGCTTCAAGCTGCACCAGATGTTTGCGTAACTGGGTGGATTTGATATTGAGGCTGCGGGCGGCCTGCATGAAGCACCCGCAACGGGCGCTGACCCTGAAAGACTGCGCCAGCACCGGGTCGATGCCGGCAGCGCGAGTGGACTCCATGAATGACATCAATGACTCCTTGTCGATCGATCCTTGAAAACCTCATCCTGCGCAGCGTTTATGAACCTGATGTGACACCGGGGAGGGAAAATCGATTCAGCCGCCGGGAGTTTGCCGAAAACTCACGGCGAGGCGGTTCCAGCTGTTGATGGTGGTGACGGCAATCGTCAGGTCGACCATCTCGCCTTCATTGAACTGCTCGCGCGCCAAGGCGTAGACGTCGTCGGGCACATGGCTTTCAGACAGCAAGGTAACGGCCTCGGTCCAGGCCAGTGCTGCGCGTTCCCTGGGGTTGAAAAAGCCGCTGTCGCGCCAGACCACGATCGAATACAGGCGACGATCGGTCTCGCCCAGGCGCCGTGCATCCACTGAATGCATGTCGGTGCAAAAGGCGCAGCCGTTGAGTTGCGAGGCGCGGATTTTGATCAGGTGCAGCAGCGCGGGTTCGATACTGAGGTTGCTGGTCAAGGCTTCCATGGCAATCATCGCTTTCATCGCTTTGGGCGATGCGCTGTAGTAATCCAGGCGGGAACTCATGGGGCGACCTCGTGAAGCGATGATGTTTTTTCACGGTAGTCGTCGAGGCCGCGGTGTGACAGATCCAATTCTGCGAAATACCCCCGCACCACTCGGCACCAGACCAATCCCCGGTTTTTCCACTGCGCAACTTCTGCGCAGCCGCCCATGCGGGTAATCTGGCGCGACGCACACGCGCCTCAATTTGCCCCTGGAGCCCCAACGGTATGGAACTTCACGTTGTCATCAACGGCCGCAAGGACCTGGCAGGCCAGTTGTACAACCAGCTGCGCAGTGCCATCGAATCCGGACGCCTGGCCGCCGGGACGCAGCTGCCGCCCAGTCGTTTGCTGGCCGAACAGTTGGGGATATCGCGCAAGACCATTTCCGACACGTACGCGCAGCTGACCTATGAAAATTTCCTCACCGGGGTGATTGGCAAAGGCACCTACGTGAATGCCCGACCGGCAAAAATCGCCCGCAAACAAAGCCATACCGAGTTGGCGAGTTACGACGTCATTGAATCCTGGCGCAATCTGCCGGTGTTCCTGCGTCACCCCACGCTGGAAGGGTCGTTGCGTTACGACTTCATTGGCGGCGCCACCAGCAAGGGCCAGTTCCCGCAGGATGACTGGCGACGCTGCACCTCCCACGCCTTGCGCCAGATTGCCGGCTCCAAAGGTTTCTACAGCCTGCCCGAAGGCCTGCCGGCGCTGCGCAATGCCATTGCGCGGCACATCGCGTTCTCGCGCGGGGTCAATTGTCAGGACGAAGACGTGGTGGTGTGCAATGGCGCGCAACAAGCGCTGGACCTGATTTCCCGGGTGATGACGCGCCCCGGCAGCATTGTCGCCATGGAAGATCCGGGCTACCCGCCGGCCCGCCTGTTGTTCGGCTCGCACGGTGCCACGGTGATCGGTGTGCCGGTGGATGCCGAAGGCATTCAGGTGGATAAAATCCCCCTCGGCACACGGCTGATTTACGTCACGCCGTCGCATCAATTCCCGCTCGGTTTGCCGATGAGCCAGGAGCGTCGGGTGGCGCTGCTGGAACGGGCTTATGAACTGGGCGCGATCATTATCGAAGACGATTACGACAGCGAGTTTCGCTACGAGGGCCGCCCCACGGATTCGCTGCAAAGCATGGATGAGCGCGGGATCGTCGCTTACGTCGGCACCTTCTCGAAAACCTTGCTGCCGGAATTGCGCCTCGGTTATGCAATATTGCCGCCGGCGATTCTCGAAGCGGTGATCCGCGCCAAGCAACTCACCGACCTGCACACGTCCACGTTGCCACAGTGGGCGCTGGCCAAATTCATCGCCGAGGGCTGCCTGCTCAAGCATATCCGGCGCTGCCATACGATTTATGCCGGGCGTCGCGAACGGATTCTGGCGCGCATGGCGGGCGACCTGTCGCCGTGGCTGGAGCCGGTGCCCACCACGGCCGGGTTCCACATGGTGGTGATGTGCAAAGTGCCTATCGATCTTCCATTGGTGATAGAACTGGCAAAAAAAGTCGAAGTCGGGCTCTACTCCATCGAGGCCTTTTACTTTCAGCAGACGCCGCAGGCCGGGCTGTTGCTGGGTTTTGGCGCCATTGAAACCCTGGACATCGATACGGCCCTGGACCGTTTGCGCGACATTTTGCAGCAGGTTGCCTGACAGATTGGTCTGCGCCTTTACCGGGCGATTGGCTATTGGTGGTCCGCAGCAGCAGGCCTATCCTGCATAAGCGTTATCCCTCAATGAGCAGGATTCGTCCGGCCTGATTCAGGAGTGTGAGCAATGTCCCAAGAAGTGATCAATACCGTACAGGTGCAGGCCGTCGCTGGCCGCTCGGATGAACTGGGCAAGCAACTGCAAAAGATTGTCGAAACCCTGCGTGAACTACCGGGCTGCGACTCCTATATGGTCGACCGCTGCCCCGAGGACACCAACCGCTGGACCGTCAGCGCTCGCTGGCAATCGGAAGCGGCCATGCACTCGCATTTCAATTGCCCCGAAGTTCAGGGTTTTATCGGTCTGATTGACAACCAATTGGCAAATGCCGTGGATTTCAACAGCTTTCCGATCCGCTAAAACCCCAAGCACCCACCGCACCCGCCTCGTAGCAGCCGTCGAGCAGCGCGAGGCGGCGTTCGGCTGTGCAGCAGTCGTGATATTTGGCGATGCGGTGTTTCAGGAATATCACATGTTCAGGTTTTACGACTGCTGCGCAGCCGAACGCCGCCTCGCGCTGCTCGGCAGCTGCTACAGATTTTCGTTGGATTGGTCCCCTCGCCTTCGCGAATATTGGCTGTTTGATTGCCCTGCCCTGCGGACTATCGTTGCTCCAGACGATAACCACCGCAGGTGATAAACCATGAAAGCTTTGCGTTTCCTTGCTGCCCCCCTTGCTGCCCTCGCCCTGACTGTTTCGGCCGCCGCCCTTGCTCACGAAGGCCCGTCTGAAAAGGTCACGGTATTGCAGGACCAAATGCTCAAGAACGTGCCCAATAAAAAGGCGCTGATGATTGAAGTGGACTACGAGCCAGGCCAGTCTTCCATCGCCCACAAGCACGAAGGCACCGCCATGGCTTACGTGATATCGGGGGAGATAGTTTCTCAAGTGAAAGGTGAGCAGCCGAAAACCTACAAGGCCGGTGAGTATTGGTATGAAGCGGCCGGGTCGGAACATTTGGTGTCGAAGAATGCCAGTGCCACCCAGCCTGCCAAACTCTTGGTGTTCATGGTATTGGCACCCGATGAGAAAGTTTTGATCCCGTTGGAAAACTGATAGCTGTAACGCCAGCCATAAATAAACAGGCCCAAATGAGACATTCGGGCCTTTTTATTTCCAGGCGTCATTAACTGAACGCTTTTAAACCAAACAAAACTATTGCCGTACCCATAAGCTCATCTACTGGCTAGTTTCTTTTGCAACGACAGGTTTAGTCTGGAATCACCGCCGACACTACTCGGCAACTTAAGCTTTCCGACTCAAGTTGTTTCACTGGAGATACACCATGAAACGTGTGCTTGTCAGTGCATTCACAATGACTGCTCTTTTATCTGGCTGCTCGATCCCCACGGCGCCAACTTCCGTCTCTTACCTGGACGGTCTCTTGCCTGAGCCCGTGGGTCGCAGCAACGCCACGCAAGTAAACAATGGCCATAACGTTGCGCTCGGCGTTGTCTACAGCCGAAACACCCAGGCCAACCGCTCCTACCTTCAAGACTATCAGGCCAACGCCGGCACCGGTTTCGGCCAGAGCCTGCTGGTTCAACCGATTCACGACGCCTACGTCAGCACCTCCCAACCCGACCTGGCTGTGGATTGGGTCAAGGCATCCCTGGGGCGGCAGTTTGGCTCGGTCACGGTGTACCCGGACATGCAAAGCCTGAGGGCGGCGAAACCGGATGTGATCGCCATTGTCGACAGCCGCAGTCAATTGATTACCTCGCGCAGTTCGGATATAGCGGCTGATGTCAGTGCCGATTTCTATGATGCGAACTTCAACTACATTGGCACGGCACAAGGGCATGATGCTAAAGCACTGACTCCGGTCTGGGCCGACTTTAAACGCACTGAAGAGATAGTCGCGGACATTAACGAACAACAGAATGTTCAAGTTCGGGTATTGCAGAAGTTTGACCAGTCGCTCAGTAATTTATTGACCAAGCCGACAGATAAAGTATCCATGCTAGATAACACTTCTAGCCAAAAATTATATTAAGGCTAGTGGCCTTGTCGCGGGCAAGCCCGCCCCCACATTGGAATGCATTGTAATTGTGGGAGCGGGCTTGCCCGCGATAAGGCCTGAACTGACACCTTGTAACCATCAGGCAAAAAAAACCCGCATGTCTCCATGCGGGCTTTTTCATTCAGCGCCTGATCAGGCCGCCGGTTCCAGCTCTTCGCTGGCAACCGCAGTGGTAGTCACCACCGCTTGCCCGCTCAACGCCAGGTCCAGCAACTCACGGTTGGCCACCGCATACATGGCGTAGTCCGTGCCGCTGGCGGCACGAATTTCAACCAGCATGGCGCGCCAGCGTTCGATCATGCCTTCGTGCGCTTCCATCCACAGCGCCAGGCGTGTTTCCACGTCCTGAGTGCCGTCGCCCTGTTGCAGGACGGAGATGGTGATCGCACGTTGCTGCCAGTCGACGTCGTCGCGGAACGCTTCACGGGCCAGGGCTTGCCAGTTGTTTTCAACCGGCAGAGCGCTGATCTGTTGCAGGTACCAGGTGATGTCCAGCGCGCTGCCGACGGCGAAGTAAGCCTTCGCTACGTCTGCTGCGTTCTGACCGGTCACATCCGACGCTTCGATGATCGGCAACAGGGTGTACAGGTGAGTGGTGCCTGCAACCATGCGCGCCAACAACTCCGGAACGCCAGCGGCGACGTACGCCTGATAGCGGGTCTGCCAGCCTTCGCGGGTCGGGCCTTCCAGCAGTTCGTCGAGCTTGAGGCCCAGCGCTGCGAGATGTGGACCGAAGTGCGCGACGTCACGAGCGGCATTCTGCTCGTTGCGACGGCTGCGCAGGAACCAGCGTGTGGCGCGACGGCCCAGACGCATCAGCTCGTCCATCAGCTCCAGTTGAACGTCGGCCGACACCTGGTAGTCCAGGGCTTCGATCTGACGGAACCAGTGCGGGAGGTGGAAAATGTCACGCACGATCACGTAGGCGCCGGCCACGTTCGCCGGGCTCATGCCGGTCGACTCTTTGAGTCGTTGAACGAAGGTGATGCCCATGTGGTTGACCAGGTCGTTGGCGATCTGGGTGCTGACGATTTCGCGCTTCAGACGGTGACGGCGCATGGCTTCGGAGAACTTGCTCACCAGCGTCGGCGGGAAAGCGGTTTCCATGTCGCGGGTCAGGTAGTCGTCATCCGGCACCAGGGAGCCCAGCAGCTGCTCCTTGAGGTCGATCTTGCTGTACGAAATCAGCACCGACAGCTCGGCACGGGTCAGGCCATGGCCTGCCGCAACGCGCTCGTTGATGGCCTCTTCAGTCGGCAGGAACTCGATGGCGCGATCCAGCTTGCCGCGACCTTCCAGATCGTTCATCAGACGCTTGTATTCAGCGATCCGCGGCAAGGCACGACGCGCCGCCAGGGACAGGGCCTGAGTCTGCTTGTAGTTGTTGCCCAACACCAGGCCACCGACTTCGTCGGTCATGCTCGCCAGCAACAGGTTACGTTGCTTGTCGGTCATGTCGCCGGCTTGAACCACTTCGTTCAGCAGGATCTTGATGTTCACTTCGTGGTCGGAGCAATCCACGCCACCGGCGTTGTCGATGAAGTCGGTGTTGGAACCGCCGCCATTGAGGCCGAACTCGACACGACCCAGTTGGGTCATGCCCAGGTTACCGCCCTCGCCCACAACTTTGCAGCGCAGTTCGTTGCCGTTCACGCGCAGTGCATCGTTGGCCTTGTCGCCGACATCGGCGTGGCTTTCGCTGCTGGCCTTGACGTACGTACCGATGCCGCCGTTCCACAACAGGTCTACCGGGGCCTTGAGCAAGGCATTGAGCAGTTCGGTCGGGGTCAGCTTGTCGGCCTGAATGTCGAAACGCTCTTGCATCTGCGGGGAGATCGCGATGCTCTTCGCGCTACGGGAGAAGATCCCGCCGCCTTCGGACATGATGCTGGTGTCGTAATCCGACCAGGCCGAACGCGGCAGGTCGAACAGGCGCTGACGCTCGGCGAAGCTGCTGGCAGGCTCCGGGTTCGGGTCGATGAAGATGTGCAAGTGGTTGAATGCGGCCACCAGTTGCAGGGTCTCGGACATCAACAGGCCGTTACCGAATACGTCACCGGCCATGTCGCCGACACCGACCACGGTGATGCTGTCTTTCTGAACATTGATGCCGCGTTCGCGGAAGTGACGTTGCACGCCAACCCACGCGCCCTTGGCGGTGATGCCCATTTTCTTGTGGTCGTAACCGGCCGAGCCGCCCGAGGCGAATGCATCGCCGAGCCAGAAGCCGTAGTCGATGGCAATACCGTTGGCGATGTCGGAGAAGGTCGCAGTGCCCTTGTCCGCAGCGACTACCAGGTACGGGTCATCGTCGTCATGACGCACGACGTTGGCCGGCGGAACCAGCGCGCCGTCCTTCAAGTTGTCGGTGATGTCCAACAGACCCGAAATGAAGATGCGGTAGCAGGCGATACCCTCGGCCGCGATCTCGTCACGGCTGCCGCCCAGTGGCAGGCGACGCGGCAGGAAGCCGCCCTTCGCGCCGACCGGCACGATGACCGAGTTCTTCACTTGCTGGGCTTTTACCAGGCCCAGGACTTCGGTGCGGAAGTCTTCTTCACGGTCAGACCAGCGCAGACCACCACGAGCGACGTTGCCGAAGCGCAGGTGCACGCCTTCGACGCGAGGCGAGTAAACGAAGATTTCGAACTTCGGTACTGGCTTTGGCAGCTCTGGAATCTGGTGCGGATTGAACTTGAAGCTGAAGTACGACTTGTTATGGCCGTTGGCGTCAGTCTGGTAGAAGTTGGTGCGCAGAGTGGCTTTGACCAGGTCCAGGTAACGACGCAGGATGCGGTCTTCGTTCAGCACCTGGACGTCGTCCAGTGCGCTCAGAATCGCGTGTTCCAGACGTTGTTGCTTGTCTTCCAGATCATCACCGGACAGCTTGCGTGCCAGGTAGAAACGGGTTTTGAACAACCGGGTCAATTCGCGAGCGATGTCGGTGTGGTTGTTCAGGGTGCTGGCGATGTAGCCCAGGTCGAAGCCCAGACGGATCTGCTTCATGTAGCGAGCGTAAGCACGCAGCAGCGCCACATCGCGCCACGGCAGGCCGGCGGTCAGTACCAGACGGTTGAACGCATCGTTCTCGGCATCGCCACGCACGATGTGGACGAACGCGTCCTGCAAGGTGTCGTTGAGCTGCTGGATGTCGAGTTCCAGGCCTTCGGCAGCGGTGAACGCGAAGTCGTGAATCCAGAACTCGCGACCGTTGGTGTGACGCAGGCGATACGGGAATTCACCCAGCACGCGCAGGCCGAGGTTTTCCAGGATCGGCAGCACGTCGGACAGTGCCAGCGGCGTATCGGCGTGATACAGCTTGCAATGCAGCATGCGCTGGCCGGAAACCTGACCCAGCGGCTGATAGAAGCTCATGACCAGTGGGTTTTTTTCGCTCAGGCTCAGCAGGTGTTGCATGTCGACCACAGCCGAGTGAGCGGCAAACCGCTCGCGGTAACCGGCCGGGAAGCCTTTCGGGAAGTCGGCCAGCACGTTGGTGCCGTGGGCTTCGCCGAAGCTTTCGACGGTCAGTGCGGCGTAGTCGTCCTGCCAGCTGCGGCAGGCTTGCACCACTTCTTTTTCCAGCAGCAACGGGTCGATGTCGATGCGGTTTTTCGGGTCAACACGCAGAATCAGCTGTACGCGGGCCAGCACGGATTCGGAGAAGAACGTCCAGAATTCGCAGTCCGAGGCTTTCAGGCGATCCATCAGCACTTGCTGGATCTTCTGGCGCACTTCGGTGGAATAGATGTCGCGTGGCACGTAAGCCAGGCAGTAGCAGAAACGGCCGTACGGGTCTTTGCGCAGGAACACGCGAATCTTGTTGCGTTCCTGGATCTGCACGATCGACATCACGGTGCTGAACAGTTCGTCGACCGGCGTCTGGAACAGGTCATCGCGCGGCAGTACTTCGACCACCTGCGCCAGTTCCTTGCCCAGGTGGGCCTTGGCCTGGAAGCCGGAACGGCGTTCGATTTCCTCGACCTTGCGACGGATGTACGGAATGACCCGCACGCTCTCGCCATACACCGAGGAGGTGTACAGGCCCATGAAACGGCATTCCTTGATGACATTGCCGTCAGCGTCGATTTCGCGGATCGACACGTAATCCGGGTAAGCCGGACGGTGTACACGGCTTGGGTGCGCGGCCTTGGCGAAGGACAGCAGGGTCGGTTCGCGCAGGTAGTTCACGGCGTAGTCTTCGATGCGCAGGTCATCGTAGGTCAGGCCGGTACGCAGCAGTTTGGTCAAGCCCAGGAAGGAGTCCTGGTCGTAGACGATGTGGCCGCCGTCGGCTTCATCGCGCACCACGAACTCTTCGTAGCCCAGGAACGTGAAGTGGTTGCCCACCAGCCATTCCAGGAAGCTTTTGATTTCGCCTTTTTCTTCCGGGTCGACAGCGAACTGGCTGTTGTCCAGGCCGGTCAGGATTTCCTGGACCTTGGCTTTCATCGGCTCGAAATCGGCGACCGCGACGCGGACTTCACCTAGCACCTGCTCCAGCTCTTTGCTCAGGACATTGAGCTCGGCGGTGTTGGCGCAACGGTCGATTTCCAGGTACATCAGCGATTCTTGAAGAATGCCTTCGCCCTGGGTGCCTTTAGGCAGGATTTCCAGCAATTCGCCTTTGCTGCCGCGACGCACGCTCAGCACAGTGGTTTGCAGGGTATGAATGCTGTAGCCGCGACGGTTCAGCTCGGTACGCACCGAGTCCACCAGGAATGGCAGGTCGTGGTGCAGCACTTCGACCGCGGTGTGGGTCGACTGCCAGCCGTGGCGTTCGTAGTCAGGGTTGTAGACGCGCACTTGCGGTTGAGCGTGATCGAAGCGCTCAAGCAGGCGCCACGCAGAAAGGGTGCAGCCGGCGAGGTCGGACAACCGACGCTGGGTCAGCTCGTCCAGGGAAATGATGCCAAAGAATTGTTCGGCGAACAGCGCCACTTGTGGCAGTGCCTGTTCACTGATGTGCTGTGCCAGTGCCGCTTGCAGTTGGTGCTGGAAGTCGGCTTTGCTGGCTGCGGTGAAGAACGCCATCTGTGGTACTCCGCTTGGGCTTGTTATTGATGGAAGCGTCGCGTGCAAAACCCCTTTCGGGGTGGTCCGTCACCCGGTTCCTGATTCTCGGGCAGAGGAAACAGGGCGACAGGTGGGTGAAGCTGGACGAGACACTCAGGTCACATTCACCTTCCATGAATGGGCATCTGCAAAAACGACTGGACTGCATGCAGCGCAATGTCTTTACAGGTGCTCATCCGTTGCGCAGCTTAACGAGTGCGGCAAGGCCCGTGCTTGCGGTGCTGCGACATATTCGGTCATCGGTACGCAGCTAATGGCCCACGCCTCGAACAACACTAGCAGCCGTGGCCGAAAACGGGCGTTTTATCCCCGGTTTTACGGCACTCGCGTACCAGAAATGACCAGCAACACTTCAAGTGTCCACGCCCCTCCTCTGACACTCGACCGAGCAGAAATTCCCTTCCACTGGCACAATTGCGCTTTGTTCGTCTTCACCATGCTCGCCGAGCCAGGAATTGCCCATGCAAATGACCACCGACCTCTTGATTGTGAACCCTTGCGATGACGAGGAAGACAACATGGCCATGCTCGCCTGCCACAGCACTCAGGGCGATATGTTCCTGATGACCCGCTACCCGGATGAAGACGAACTGGAAATTACTCTCGATGGCGAGCCTTCGACGCTGGACGGGGTCAAAGTCACTCTGAGCCCTACCCGCCTGCTGATCGAAATCGCGGCGGCGGATGCGGATGCGCTGAATGGGGATGACTCGCTGGAAATCATTCACAACACCGATGCCAGTGATCTGGCTGAAGTAGAAGAAACACTACGTAACATTCTTGACGGGACTGGTACTTATATAAGCGAGCTTTGATAGCGCCTGAGCGGGCCTCATCGCGGGCAAGCCCGGCTCCCACAGGTTCGGAGGTGTTGCAAGCATCGCAAGCGCACCGCCGATACTTGTGGGCGCCGGGCTTGCCCGCGATAGCGTCCGAAAGAACGCCACCAGCCTGCGAGCCTGAAAACTTCCAACCCTTCGCCAATCATTTCCCGCACTTTGCACAAAATGCCGTTAGTCGCCGCCCCCCGCGATGGATTAAAGTAACGCCCCCAGCCCTGGCGTTATTCGAACGTCTTCGGTCACCCTTTCCAGGAACAGTCATCGATGGAACATCGTGAAGCGCTGCTCGCGCTGCGAACCTTTCTTTCAACGCAGATTCTCGGCCAGGAAAAACTCATCGAGCGCTTGCTCATCGCTTTGCTTGCCGACGGCCACATGCTGGTCGAGGGCGCCCCGGGCCTGGCCAAGACCAAGGCCATCAAAGAGCTTGCCGAAGGTATCGAAGCCCAGTTCCACCGCATCCAGTTCACCCCTGACTTGTTGCCTGCCGACATTACCGGCACGGAAATCTATCGCCCGGAAACCGGCAGCTTTGTGTTCCAGCAAGGCCCGATCTTCCACAACCTGGTACTGGCGGACGAAATCAACCGCGCCCCGGCCAAGGTTCAATCGGCGCTGCTCGAAGCCATGGCCGAACGTCAGGTCAGTGTCGGGCGCAGCACGTATGAGCTCTCGCCGCTGTTTCTGGTGATGGCGACGCAAAACCCGATTGAGCAGGAAGGCACCTACCCGCTGCCCGAAGCCCAGCTCGACCGCTTCCTGATGCACGTAAAAATCGGTTTCCCGGACGCAACGGTGGAACGCAAGATCCTGCAGCAGGCCCGTGGTGAAGCCCTGAACGGCGAAACCAAACCGGAACGCCGGGTCAGCCAGCAGGCGATCTTCGCCGCGCGCAAGGAAATCCTCGGTTTGTACATGGCCGACGCCGTGGAGGAATACCTGGTGCAACTGGTCATGGCCACGCGCAACCCTGGCAAGTTCGACCCGGAGATGGCCGACTGGATCGCCTACGGCGCCAGCCCTCGTGGCTCTATCGCGCTGGACCGTTGCGCACGGGCTCACGCGTGGCTGGCCGGGCGCGACTTCGTCAGCCCTGAAGACATCCAGGCCGTGCTGTTTGACGTGTTGCGCCATCGCATCATCCTGTCCTTTGAAGCCGAAGCTGCTGGCATCGACCAGGACCGGGTGGTCCAGCGGATTCTCGACGTCGTAGCTGTCGCTTGACCCCGATGAACGCCCTTGCGCCGCCCGAGCCGGGCATCCGCGTCAGCCTCGCCGAGCTGATCGAGATGCGCCATCGCGTGCGTGAAGTGCAGTTGTTTTCCACGCCGAGCCAACGCAGCCCGCTGATCGGCCTGCACCACTCCAAGTTTCGTGGACGCGGTGTGGATTTCGACCAGGTGCGGGTTTATCAGGCCGGCGACGATGTGCGCACCATTGACTGGCGCGTGACGGCACGCACCCAGGAGCCCCACACCAAGCTGTTCCATGAAGAACGCGAACGGCCGATTTTCATCATGGTCGAGCAAAGCTGCCGGCTGTTCTTCAGCTCGGGCCTGATGTTCAAATCGGTCCTTGCCGCCCAGGCCGCCAGTCTGATCGGGTGGGCCGCACTGGGCCATAACGACCGGGTGGGCGGACTGGTGTTCGGCGACAACGAGCACTACGAAATCAAACCCCGGCGCAGCAAACAAAGTCTGCTGCAATTGCTCAATCGGCTGGTGCGGGTCAATCAATCGCTGCACGCCGAAACCGAGCAGAACCGTGATTCTTTGAACATGGCACTGCGTCGGGCGCGGGAAGTGTTGCGCCCCGGCAGTCTGGTTATCGTCATCTGCGACGAGCGCGCCCTGACCGAAGGCTCGGAACAACAACTGAGCCTGCTGTCGCGCCATTGCGACCTGTTGCTCCTGCCTTTGTCCGATCCACTGGACCATGCCCTGCCTGCCGCAGGCTTGCTGCGTTTTGCCGAACGTGGCGCGCAACTGGAGCTCGACACGCTCAATTACGACCTGCGCCAGACCTATCGCGCACAAGCCGAAGCGCGCATCGCTCGCTGGGAACTGCTTGCACAAAAACTGCGCGTCTTGTTGATGCCCTTAAGCACCCAGACCGAGATGGTCGAGCAACTGCGCGAATACCTGAACCCACAAAAACCGGGGAAAGGTCGATGAGCAGTCTCGATCAACTGCAACCGCTGATTACCCCGCCACCCATCGAGTTCTGGCCACCCGCGCCGGGCTGGTGGTTATTACTTTTATTGCTGCCACTGATCGGCGTTGGCCTGTGGCGGTTGCGACACGTGTTTGCGCGCACACAGCCCGTCGTTCGCGCCGAACAGCCACTGGACCCGGTGCGTGTCGCTGCGCTGGCCGAACTGGCACTGATGCCCAAACCCTACGACGGTGCGCCGGCCGGTGCCTGGCTACAGCAACTCAATGGCTTGCTCAAGCGCCTGTGCCGCAACCATTACCCCTACAGCCAGAGCCACACCCTCAACGGGCGCAAATGGCTGGCGTTTCTCGACAACCGCTGCCCGGCTGCCGGCCTGACGCGCTGGATGGTCCTGGTCGAAGGTGCCTACAAACCCGAATGCAAACTCGACGACAAGGCCATCGCCGGCCTGACCCAAGCCGTCGACACCTGGATTCGCAAGCATGTTTGAGTTCGCCTGGCCGTGGATTTTTGCCTTGCTGCCCCTGCCTTGGCTGATGCGCGTGTTGCTGCCGGTCGCCGACAGCGGCGAGCCGGCACTTAAAGTCAGTTTCCTCAGCGACCTCGAAGGCCTCACTCGACGCCGCGCCCGGGCGAATCTGCCGGCCTGGCGTCAACAGGCACCGTTCATGCTGCTGTGGCTGTTGCTGCTGATCGCCGCCGCGCGCCCGCAATGGCTCGGCGAGCCGCTGCCGATTGCCGCCAGTGGCCGCGACTTGCTGGTGGCGGTGGACGTGTCCGGCTCGATGGATTTCCCCGACATGCAGTGGCAAGAGGAAGACGTCAGCCGTTTGAGCCTCGTGCAGCATTTACTCGGTGATTTCCTGGAAAGCCGCGATGGCGATCGGGTCGGTCTGATTCTGTTTGGCAGCCAGGCCTACCTGCAAGCCCCGCTGACCTTCGACCGGCACACCGTGCGGGTCTGGCTCGACGAAGCGCGCATCGGCATCGCTGGCAAGAACACCGCCATCGGCGACGCCATTGGCCTGGCCCTTAAACGCCTGCGCACACGTCCGGCACAGAGCCGTGTGCTGATTCTGGTCACCGACGGCGCCAACAACGGAGGCGAAATCGACCCGTTGACTGCTGCGCGGCTGGCGGCAAACGAAGGGGTAAAAATCTACCCGATCGGCATTGGTGCCAACCCGGAAGAAAGCGGCACACTGGGCTTTCTGGGCATCAACCCGAGCCTGGACCTCGACGAACCGGCCCTGCAAGCCATCGCCCAAGCCACCGGCGGTCAATACTTCCGTGCCCATGACGGCAACGAACTGCAAGCCATCAAGGACACCCTGGACAAACTCGAACCGGTGACGCAACAACCCACCCAGGCCCGTCCGGCGCAGGCGTTGTATCACTGGCCGCTGGCGATGGCGTTGCTGTTGAGCATGTTGTTGGTGGTGCGCGAACGCTGGCCGGATAACCCGTTTCTACGCTTGTTTACCAAGGATCTGTTCTTGCACTCGCCACTGCCTGACTGGCGTCAGCGTCTCAAACGCCTGCGCTCGCGGAGACGCCGATGAGCGCGCTCTGGCCTTTCTGGTTCCGCCCATGGTGGCTGTTGCTGTTGCCGATATTGGGCTGGTTGCTGTGGCAACTCTGGCACCGGCAAAAACGTGCCGGGCGCTGGCAGATGATTCTGCCGCCGGCCTTCCATGCCGCCCTGCTCAGTGGCGGCAACGGACGCGACAGCAAACTGCCATGGGTGGTCCTCGGACTGGCCTGGATGTTGACCGTACTGGCACTGCTGGGGCCGAGCTGGCAACGGGTCGAACAAGCCAGTCAGAAACCTGCCGACCCGCTGGTGGTGGTGCTTGAACTGACCCCGGAAATGCTCGCCACCGACGTGGCGCCGAACCGGCTTGAACAGGCACGACGCAAGCTGCTCGACCTGCTGCAAGTGCGCAGCGACGCCCAGACCGCCATCGTCGTCTACGCCGGCAGCGCCCACACGTTGGTGCCGTTGTCGGATGACCTGTCGACCAGCCGCAACCTGCTGGACGCGCTGAAACCTTCACTGATGCCCGAAGCCGGCCATCGCGCCGATCTCGCGGTAAACAAAGCCCTTGCATTGCTGAGCCAGGGCGCCTTGGGCGACGGGCGGATTTTGCTGATCGGCTCGACCCTGACCGAACAGGAACGCCAAGGTATTCGTCAGGCACTGGCGGGGCACTCGACGCAGTTTTTGATGCTGGGCATTGGCACCGCCGAAGGTGCACCAGTCGCTCAGGAGGACGGCAGCTTCCTCAAGGACAGTGACGGCGCGATTCTGGTGCCACGCCTGGACACCCCCAACCTGAAAGCCTTTGCCAGCGATCTCGGCGGAGAGTATCGCCAGGCGCGTCTGGATGATTCAGACCTGCGCGCACTGGGCCTGCTCGATGGCCCGCGTGCGCTGCGCAACGACGGGCAAACGCTGCGACTGGACACTTGGGCCGACCAGGGTTACTGGCTGTTGCTACCACTGTTGCTGTTGGCGGCCTGTGCCGGACGGCGCGGCTGGCTGTTCTGCCTGCCATTGCTGTTGATGCTGCCGCAACCGAGTTATGCCTTCGACTTCCAGGACTTGTGGTTGCGCCCGGATCAACGGGGTCTGCACCTGCTCAACCAAGACCACCCGGCCAGGGCGGCACAGTATTTTCAGGACCCGCAGTGGCAAGGTGTGGCGCTGTATGAAGCCGGCGACTACAGTGGCGCCGCCCAGCGGTTCGCCCAAGGCAATGATGCCCATGCCCACTACAATCGTGGCA
Source organism: Pseudomonas sp. OV226 (assembly GCF_003148705.1). NCBI lineage: Bacteria > Pseudomonadati > Pseudomonadota > Gammaproteobacteria > Pseudomonadales > Pseudomonadaceae > Pseudomonas > Pseudomonas sp. OV226. The sequence continues at coordinate 118,429 of NZ_QGGS01000010.1, forward strand.
ACGCCCTGGCCAAAAGCGGTGAGCTGGAAGCCGCGCTGGATGCCTACGAACAGGCGCTGGAACTTCAACCGGATTTGCGTCCGGCCTTGACCAACAAGGCGTTGGTGGAAAGTCTGCTGAAGCAGAAAAACACCCCAGCGCCCGTGGAGCCGGAAACCAGCGACGACAGCGAGGCGCAAAACGCCGAGCAGGAGCAGCCAGGCGCCGCCACGCAACCGACGAGCAATGGTGAACCGCAAACTGACGCACAACCGGCCACCGCGGAGACCGAACAACAGACCACCACGCCGCCGAAACCCGGCGGCAATGAAGTCCCGGGCAGCGAGTTGGCCGACGAGCAAAGCACCAAACCGCCACCGCGCCCGACCAGCGACACGCTCCAGGGCGAGCAGCTTCAGGCGCTGGAGCAATGGTTACGCAAGATCCCGGATGATCCGGGTGAATTGCTCAGGCGCAAATTCTGGTACGAACAGCAACAACATCAGGATCAGGGAAAAACTCGATGACCCGCTTCACCCTCTTCATGCTTGCCTTGTTGTGCTGCACCTTTCAGGCCCAGGCGTCGGGGCTCGTCGCCAGTGTCGATCGCAGTCGCCTGAACTCCGGCGAGACGGTCGAACTGACCCTGGAATCCAGCGACGTGACACAGTTCGGCAAGCCGGACCTGACCCCGCTCGAACCCCTGTTCGAAGTACGCGACACCCGCCAGGTCAACCAGTTGAACACCCTCAGTGGCGACAACCGCGCGACCACGCGCTGGATTATCACGTTGCTGCCCAAGGAAAACGGCAGCGTGACGATTCCACCCTTGCAACTGGGCGAGGTGCAGAGCCAGCCCATTACGGTGCAAGTGGTCGAGAGCGAAAACCAGGACACCGCGAGCAAACTGGCGCCGGTGTTTATCGATGTCAGCCTCGACCAGACCAGTGTGTACGTACAGGCGCAGGCGATCCTGACCTTGCGCATCTACCATTCGGTGTCGCTGTACGACGACAGCAGCCTGACCCCGTTGCAGGTGCCCGACGCGCGTATCGAACAACTGGGCGAGTCACGCACCTATGAAAAAGTCATCAACGGGCTGCGCCATGGCGTGATCGAAATGCGCTACGCGATCTACCCGCAACACAGCGGCGAACTGACCATTCCAGCGCAAATATTCAGCGCCACGCTGGTCGACACTCAACCCGCTCAGGACGCCGCTGCACAGGGGCCAAAAACCGGGAAACTGATGCGTGTCAGCTCCACGCAAACGTTACTGACGGTCAAGGCCAAACCCATCACTTACCCCGCGGACCTGCCCTGGTTGCCGGCCCGCAGCGTGAGCCTGGGCGAAAGCTGGAACCCGCAACCGGACCATGCACAGGTGGGCGATTCGTTCACCCGCAGCCTGACCTTGAAGGTAGAAGGCCAGGCCAGCTCGCAATTGCCGCCCTTGCCCGCCACTGACGTCAGCGGCTTGCGGCGTTATCCGGATCAACCGATGCTGAGCAACGAGAACAGTGAGCGCGGCCTGATCGGCATTCGCGAAGACCGTGAAGCCCTGGTTCCGGCCCGCAGCGGCGCCATCGAGCTGCCGACGGTGGACGTGGTCTGGTGGAACACCTTCGAAGATCATCTGGAACACAGCAGCCTGCCGGCGCGCACCCTGCAAGTCGCCAACAACCCAAGCATGCTGGTCGACGCGCCGGCCGGGACGCCTCAAGTCAGCTCGGCTGCCGACAACGAAACCCTGTGGCGCTGGAAACTCAGCACGCTGATCCTGGCCTGCACCACCCTGCTCGGCTTCGGCCTCTGGTGGCGTGCCCGCTGGCAACCGGCGATCCTGCGCGCCACACAAACCGGCCCGAGCCCGCGCACCGTCCTCGACGAACTCAAGCGCGCCTGCCAGGCCAACGACTCACACGCCACCCGCCAGGCGCTCGACGCCTGGGCCCGGCAACAACCGGAAACCCTGGCCGACATGGCCGCCCGTTTCGTGCCGCTGTCCGATGCCCTCGACGGCCTGAACGGCGCGCTCTACAGCGAAACCGGCCAATACTGGCAAGGCGAAGAACTGTGGCGCGCGATCAAGGCCATCCCGATTGCCGAACGGGTTCACGACCCGGTGGGTGACAGTGGGTTGCCGCCGCTTTATCCCAAATAATCACCCTCTGTAGCAGCGGCCGAGCCCGCGAGGCTGCGTCCGGCTGCGCAGCAGTCGCAATGTCTGCATACGCGGTTTGCCAGACAATCCGCGTTGCAGGATTTACGACTGCTGCGCACTCGGACGCCGGCTTCGCCAGCTGCTACAGGGTTTTCGTGTTGCTGGCCACATCGGCTGTGTTTGCCAGTAAACTCCCTCCCCTTTAGCCGCCATCATTCCCCCCGCGGCCATCACCTTATTTCCTACGGAGTACGCCTTGCGTCTGTTTCACACCTCCGACTGGCACCTTGGGCAGAACCTGCACGGCCAGGAGCGCGACTTTGAGCACGCCTGTTTCCTCGAATGGCTGTTGCGCCAGCTGAAGCTGGACCAGCCTGATGTGCTGCTGATCGCCGGCGATATCTTTGACACCGTCAACCCGCCGGTCAAAGCCCAGGAGCGCCTCTACGATTTCATCGTCAGCGCCCATGAGCAGCAACCTTTGCTGACCATCGTGATGATCGCTGGCAACCACGATTCCGGCTCGCGGATCGAACTGCCCGCGCCGTTGATGCGGCGCTTGCGCACTCACGCCCTCGGTCGCGTGCTGTGGCTCGATGACGGCCAACTGGACGCTGAACGCCTGCTGCTGCCGCTGCCCGACGCCTCCGGCGAAATTGCCGGTTGGTGCCTGGCGCTGCCGTTCCTGCGCCCCGCTGAAGTCACCGGCGCACAGTTGGGCGACAACTACTTGCGCGGCATCGGCCAGGTGCATGAATGGCTGATCGAAGCAGCCAACGCCAAACGCAAGCCGGGCCAGGCGCTGATTGCCATCAGCCATGCGCACATGGCCGGCGGTTCGGTCTCGGAAGACTCCGAGCGCAGCCTGATCATCGGCAACGCCGAGGCCCTGCCCGCCAGTCTGTTCGGGCCAAGCATCAGTTACGTTGCCCTTGGCCATCTGCACAAGCCGCAGAAGGTCAATGGCGAAGAGCGCATCCGCTACAGCGGCTCGCCCATTCCGCTGTCGTTCTCCGAGATCAGCTATCAGCATCAGATCCTCGACATCACGCTCGACGGCGAAACCCTGGTTAGCGTCGAGCCCAAGCTGATTCCCCGCGCCGTCAACCTGCAACGCATCGGCCCGGCGCCGTTGGCGGACATCCTCCTGCAACTGGCCGACCTGCCGAATATCGATCTGCTGGCCGACATCCAGCGCCAGCCGTGGCTGGAAGTGCGGGTGCGTCTCGATGAACCGCAACCCGACTTGCGCCACCAGGTTGAAACTGCCCTGCAAGGCAAAGCCGTGCGCCTGGTGCGCATCGCCGCCGAATACGCCGGAAACGGCAGCCGCGATGGCGTCGATGACAGCACCACCCTGGTCGAACTCGATCAGCTCACGCCGCAGGAGCTGTTCAGCCGCGCGTGGCAGGACAGCTATGGCAGCGAGGTCGATGAGCAAACGCTGAAGGACTTTGCCGAGTTGTTGCAAGACGTGCAGATGGAGAGCGAACAGCCATGAAAATCCTCGCGATCCGCCTGAAAAACCTCGCCTCCCTGGCCGGGCCGTTTGAAATTGATTTCACCGCTGAGCCATTGGCCAGTGCCGGTCTGTTCGCGATTACGGGGCCGACCGGTGCCGGCAAAAGCACACTGCTTGATGCCTTGTGCCTGGCGCTGTTTGGCGCCGTGCCGCGCCTGAGCAATGCTCAAGTGTCCGCTAAAGCGCCGGACGCCGACGGTGAAATCAGTACCGGCGACCCGCGCACGCTGCTGCGTCGCGGCACGGGTGAAGGCTATGCCGAAGTTGATTTCGTCGGCATCGATGGCCGCCGCTACCGTGCGCGCTGGGAAGCCAATCGCGCACGGGAAAAGGCCGGTGGCAAGCTGCAAGCCAGTCGTCAGAGTTTGCGCGACATCGATCAGGACCAACTGCTGGCGAGCCAGAAAGTCGAGTTCAAAACCCAACTCGAAGCCGTACTGGGCCTGAACTTCGAGCAGTTCACCCGCGCCGTGTTGCTCGCCCAGAGTGAGTTCAGTGCGTTCCTCAAGGCCAATGACAACGAACGCAGCGAACTGCTGGAAAAGCTCACCGACACCGCGCTCTACACCCAACTCGGGCGCCGCGCGTTCGACAAGACCAAAGAAGCACGCGAAGCCCACAAGCTGTTGCAGGACCAGGCCACGGGCGTGACGCCACTGTCGCCCGAAGCGCGGGTCGAGCTGGATGAGCGCTTTAATGAGGCGCAGCAACAGCTGAAGACTCAACAGGCGCAGCTCAAACAACTTGAGTTGCAGCACACCTGGCTCAAGGAGTTGCGTCAACTACAGGACGAACAGCAGAGCGCCGCCGAGCAACTGACCGGTGCTCAGCAACATTGGGACGGTCTTGCCGACCAACGCTTGAAGCTGACGCGTCTGGAACAACTGGCCCCGCAACGCCATCAATTTGCGCGAACAACCGAACTCACCTCGCAGCTCACGCCGCTGGCAGCGCAGATCCAGCAGCACATCGAGCAGCAAACCGCGCTGAACGAACGGCAAGCACAACTCGAGGCCAGTCTGAGCACTGCGCAGGCTGCACTGGTCGAGGCGCAAAGCCAACACGCCGCCAATGCACCGTTGCTGCGACAGGCCTTTGAAGAACAGAGCACCCTCGCCCGCCTGGTCAAGGAAACCGCCACCAGCGCCGACCTCAAGCAACACGCCGAACAGGCCTGCGCTCAAGGGCAGAGCACCATTCAAGGCCTGCTTGAGCAACAGCAGCAAGTGGCCGCGCGCCTGCAACGGATGGCCGGAGAGCTGGAACAGAGCGTTCACCTGGCGCCGTTGAGCGATGCGTGGAATGCCTACCGCGATCGCCTGCAACAACTGATGTTGATCGGCAATCGTTTGAACAAAGGCCAAGCGGAACTGACCGCCCTGGAGCAAAACGCTACCCGCGCCAGCGAAGAACTGACCGCGCAAAAGCAACAGCTGGAAGTGCTCTATAAAGAGGCCGGCGCCGAGCCTGAAGCGGTGGCCGAACAGATCCAGTTGCTCGGCACCCTGTTGCAGGACAACCGCAAACAACTCCGTGCGTTCGAGGAGCTGACAAGGCTGTGGGCCAGTCAGCAAGACCTGGACAAGCGCAGCGCCGAACTGCACCAGCGCCAACTCACGGCCCAGCAGGCGCGTGATCGCCTGACGCAGGACGGTGTGAAGGCCAAGAATGAATTGGCGGTCGCCGAACAGACCCTGAGCGTCACCCGCGAACTGCTGGAGCGTCAGCGTCTGGCCCGCAGCGCCAGTGTCGAAGAGTTGCGCGGGCAGTTGCAGGACGATCAACCGTGCCCGGTGTGTGGCAGCGCTGACCATCCTTATCATCAGCCCGAAGCGCTGTTGCAAAGCCTCGGTCGGCATGATGAAAGCGAACAGGCCAACGCGCAGAAAGCCGTCGATCTGTTGAAGGAAAAACTCACCGACTTGCGCGGCGAAGTGGGTGGTTTGATTGCTCAGCAAAAAGAGCTGCTGCAACAGCAAGAACAGCTCGTGACACAACAGCAGGGCCTGACACCAAGCCTCGAAGCGCACTCGCTGTCAGCCCAACTGCTGGCCCAGGACGCCGTCAAGCGTGACGCATGGCTGGCCCAGCAAAACAGCCAGTTGAACCAAAGCATCACGCAAGACGAACAACGCCAAGCCGCCCTGCTCACCCTGCAACAGGACGCCGCGCGCCTACAGCAGCAACTGCGCAACGCGGAGTCGGCCAGCCAGCAGGCCACTCAACACCTGGTCAACCAGCAACGCGAGTTGAGCAGTGATCGCCAGCGTCTGGATGAGGAACTGACTGCGTTCAGCACCTTGCTGCCGGCAGACACCCTGCAAGCCTTGCGCAACGAACCTGCCGCGACGTTCATGCAACTCGACCGGCAGATCGCCCAACGCCTGGAGCAACTCGACCAGCAGCGCGACGAGCTGAGCGAGCAGCAGCAACGCCAGCAGACGCTGGAGAAAGAACAGGACCGCCAACTGACACGCGTCCAGCAACTGGACGCGACTCAGCAGCAGTTCAACGCGCTCGCCGAGCAGCAACAGGCTTGCCAGCGCAAACTATCGCAATTGTTGGGCGAGCACCGCAGCGCCGAGCACTGGCTGGAGCAATTGGACAAGGCCGTCGAACAGGCCCGTCATGCCCAAACCTCGGCCTCTCAGGAACTGCAAAGTGTGCTCACGCGCCTGGTGCAATTGGCCGCCGAGCTCAAGGCACAGCAAGATCGCTCACTGGCGTTGGAAGCCGAAAACCGTGAGTTGGCGGGCAAGATTGCCGACTGGCGCGCCCAGCACCCGGAACTGGACGACGCCGGCCTGGAAACCCTGCTGAGCGTCGACGATCAGCAGGTCAGTGAACTGCGCGAACACTTGCAGCACAGTGAAAAAGCCATTGAGCAGGCCAAGGTTCGCGTGCAGGAGCGCGATCAGCGCCTGCTCAATCATCAGGCGCAACACAATGGCAACCTCGACGCCGAGCAATTGGCCACGGCCCTCACCGACGTGCAAAACCTGTTTGCCGCCAGCGAACACCGCTGCGCCGAACTGCGCGCCGAACAGGCCGAGGATCAGCGCCGGCAGAACGCCAATCAGGCCCTGGCCCAGCAGATCGCCGATGCTTACACCGAGTTCCAGCGCTGGGCACGCCTGAATGCGTTGATCGGTTCGGCCACCGGCGATACCTTCCGCAAAATCGCCCAGGCCTACAACCTTGATCTGCTGGTGCATCACGCCAACGTGCAGTTGCGCCAACTGGTGCGCCGTTATCGGTTGAAGCGCGGCGGTAGCATGCTGGGGTTGCTGGTGATGGACACCGAGATGGGCGATGAACTGCGCTCGGTGCATTCGCTGTCCGGCGGCGAGACATTCCTGGTGTCGCTGGCGCTGGCCCTGGGTCTGGCGTCGATGGCGTCGAGCACGCTGAAAATCGAGTCGCTGTTCATCGACGAAGGCTTCGGCAGCCTCGATCCGGAGTCCCTGCAATTGGCCATGGACGCGCTCGACGGCTTGCAAGCCCAGGGCCGCAAGGTGGCGGTGATTTCCCACGTTCAGGAAATGCACGAACGGATTCCGGTGCAGATTCAGGTCCATCGCCAGGGCAATGGCTTGAGCACCCTGGAGGTGAAATGAATACGCTGTATTCCTTCCGCCGCTGCCCCTACGCCATGCGCGCCCGCATGGCGCTGCGCTACGCGGGGGTCGCGGTGAACATTGTCGAAGTCAGCCTCAAGGCCAAACCCGCCGAGATGCTCGCCCTGTCGAGCAAAGGCACGGTGCCGGTGCTGGACGCGGATGGCCGGGTCATCGATGAAAGCCTGGCGATCATGCATTGGGCGTTGGCGCAGAACGATCCGCAAGACTGGTTGCTCAACGAGGATGCCGCCGGACAAGCGCGCATCGCCGCCCTGATCGAGACGAACGATCAGGCGTTCAAGGTGCATCTGAATCGCTACAAATACGCCGAACGCTACCCCGAGCAACCGATGGCGGTTTATCGGGCCGAAGGTGAGGCGTTTTTGCGCACGCTTGACGCATTGCTGGAGGGTCGCGATTACTTGCTGGCGGACCATCCAAGCCTGGCAGATGTCGCCTTGATGCCGTTCGTGCGCCAATTCGCCCACGTCGATCGCGAGTGGTTCGCGCAGACGCCATACGTGCGGCTGCAGGCCTGGTTGCAGCGGTTTCTGGAGTCAGACCTGTTTACCGGCGTGATGCACAAGTAACCCCCTGTAGCAGCTGGCGCAGCCTGCGTCCGGCTGCGCAGCAGTCGTAAATCCTGCTTGCTCGGTTTGTCTGATACACCGCATGTGCTGATTTTACGACTGCTGCGCAGCCGGACGCAGGCTGCGCCAGCTGCTACAGGATCGCGTTGTCTGGGGGATTCAGGCGAACACTTCACACATCTGCAACACCGAGCAGTCCACCTGGAACGGCCCGAAGAAATCGACCTGGCGTTTGATCGGCGGATTGCCGGCCAGCAGCCCCATGGCCTTTTGCGTTTCGATGTTGCGAGAGAGGTCGTGTTTGGCCTCGATCGAGCGTGCCACGGAACCTACTGAGCCCTGCCCTATTCCCAGTAACGAAAATCCATTGGTGATGAAGGCCAGGAAGGCAATCACCCAGAGATTGCGCCCTTTCATGCCCCGACCACTCCCGCCAGCTCTACGTGTTCAACCCCTGCGTTTTGCGCACGGTGTTCGAACTGGATGGCGGGATTAGCGACCTGAATCGGCGCGTCGGTGGTGTAGTGCGATTGAGCCGAGAGGCTGAAGACCAACACCATCGCCACGTAAAGACCGATGGCCAGGTAGGCGCCGTGTTTGGCAGAAGTGAGGATTGAACGGGCCATGGTGATCTCCGTGGGCATGTGTCGATGCGCACAGAATCAATCAAAAAAGCCGTAGCAACCACTCAGGGTTATCCATAGTGACCATCAGCTTCGTTGATCATTAAGCCCGTCTATTTCAGTCTTCGATAAAACTCATCAAGCGCTCACGGGCCGCATCCGGCTCGTCTGGAACGGGCTGGGCAGTCGAAGAAATGGGGGCGGAATAGAGGAAAAGAAGAACCACTGCCAGACGCATCGCCATGCTATCGATCCCTTGTTTTTAGAATTGGACTGAAAAAGGCAGCGTCCAATCTAAACATATGGCCATGTGATATCAAGGCGCACGTTAATGGCAATGTGATGCTGTCGTAAACGCGCTATGCAGGAGCGACATCACTCAGGTTTCTCGAAGCTGTTCAGCTTGATCGACGTCAGTGACTTCGCTCCTGCATAAAAGGTGCAGGGCTGAAATTTCAGTGTTGGGTTTTGTGATCCAGGGCGGCGTAGAAGTTGGCGCTCTGTTGCAGGTATTTCTGGGTGTAGCTCTGGGCGTGGGATTTTTTGTCGCTGATTTCAACGTTGGCACTGGCTGGCAGCGCAACGGAGGCAGAGATGGCAGAAGCGGCGATAACGGAGAAGAGATTGAAGTTCATGGCGGTATTCCTCGTGTTCAGTTGGCTTGCTTGCCCGGTGGGGCCGTGAAGCAAACTTAACCTTCGAGGCTCGGCATCTTGAAATGCTTTGTAGCATTAGCAGATATCAGCAGCATTAATAGAAGGATGCAGGCCCCTTGAACCGGGGCCTGCGGCCTATTGACGCAGCAGGAACTTGAGATCGCTGGGTGCGTCCATCGGCAATTTCTGCACGGTTTTACCCAGCAAACCGGTCTTGGCATCGCGTTCGACGACGACAATCTGGTTGCTCTTCTGATTGGCAATCAACACGAAATGGCCACTGGGATCGAGGCTGAACTCACGCGGATGATCACCTTCCACTGAGCGACGTTGCAGTTCCTTCAGGTGGCCGGTCGCAGGGTCGATGGCGAACACCAGCAACTGATTGGCGGTGCCGCGGTTGCTGACATAGAGGAATTTGCCATCCGCCGAAGCATGCAGCGCCGCGGCTGCTTTATCGGACACAGGCTGGCCGGCCGCCAGGTCGATCATTTGTGTTTGCTCAAGTGTGCCGTCCTTGTAATCGAACACGGCCACCTGCGCACTCATCTCCATGGTCAGCCAAGCGTGCTTGCCATCGGCACTGAACAGCAAATGACGCGGCCCACTGCCCGGCGGCAACGGCACGAACGCAGGCGTTGCAGGCGTTAATGGCAGGTCCGGATTGGCTTTGGGGTCGAAGCGGTAAACAAAGACCTTGTCTGCCCCCAGGTCATTGGAGAACACGTAATGGCCGTCCGGCGAGGAGACGGTCGAATGCACGTGCGCCGACAGCTGCCGCTCGGGATTGACCCGACTCGCGGGATGACTGCTCATCTGCACCACAGGTTTCAGCGTGCCATCAGCGCCCACCGGCAACACCGCGAGCGTGCCGCCTGGATCTTCAGCTACCGAGTAGTTGCTGACAAACAAATGACTGGCATCACCGCTGAGGCTTGAATGCGTCGGCTCATTGCCCAGGCTTTGCACCTGATTGATCAGGCTCAGCGCATGGGTCTTGGGATCGATCACAAAACTGCTGACGCGCCCGACCGGGTCTTTCTGCCCCGGGCCGTTTTCGTTGACCACGAACAGGTGACGCTGATCCTTGGCCAGGGTCAGCCACGAAGGGTTTTCGCTGTTGACCACTTGCAGTGGCCGGGCGTTGATCTGCCCGGTCGAGCTGTCGAAGTTCAGGCGATAAATCCCCTGGCTCTGCCCGGCCGTGTAGGAGCCGACCAGCAACTGAAGGTTGTCGGCCGACGCAACCTGAACGCCCATTGCGCCGATACTGCCGGCCATCAACAGGGGCCAGAGATTACGCATCCTCCAGCTCATCATCGTCGTCATGACCACCAATAGCGGTCAAGCACACGAGGCGATGCTCGCCGGAATCACCAGTGATCACCCAGCTTTGCAGGGTCGGATCGAAGGTTGCCGCCTGAACCTGCGCCGGAGTGAACTCCCAATGCTTGGCCGCTCGGCCGTCCATGCATTCGATGTGCAGGTTGTCGAATTCATCAAGGGCAAATTCGAATGCGTGCAACCCGTCGATTTCCACCATGTCGCAGTGTTCGAGGGTGTTGAGCAAGGTGTCGGTTACGGCAGTCATGGCAATCAATCTTTAAATGGGAAAAACGCAATGATAGCTCAAAGCGCGGGCAGCCCAGTGCCGACCGCAAAACGCCGGCTCAACACAGAACAAATGGGGGAGCGGGCTTGCCCGCGATTACGATTTAACATTCAACATCAATGCTGGCTGTCAGTCCGCCATCGCGGGCAAGCCCGCTCCCACAGGGGGGGAACGATCAGCTACAGCGCTTCCCGGGACGGTTGCCCATCCACCAACCGCTGGATACGCAGCGGATTGCCATTCTTCAGCGGCTCCGGCAACAGGCTGTCCGGGTAGTTCTGGAAGCACACCGGGCGCAGAAAACGGTCGATCGCCAAGGTGCCCACCGACGTGCCGCGCGCATCCGACGTTGCCGGGTACGGCCCGCCGTGGACCATCGCATCGCAGACTTCCACACCGGTCGGATAACCGTTGAGCAGAATCCGTCCGACCTTTTGCTCCAGCAGCGCCGTCAACTCGCCGAACTGTTCAAAGTCCGCCGGGTCGCCAATGATCGTCGCCGTCAGTTGCCCATGGAGCCCCTTCAGCGCTGCGTTGAGTTGCGCCTGATCAGCCACTTCCACCACCACCGTGGTCGGGCCGAACACTTCTTCCTGCAAGACTTCGTCGCCGCTGATCAACAGGCTGGCGTCAGCCTTGAACAGTTGTGGCTGAGCTTGCTTGCCCTGTTGTGTGCTGCCCGCCAGATGGGTGATACCGGGGTGAGCGTTAAGTTTTTCCAGACCCTGGCCATAGCTGCTCAAGGTTCCGGCATTGAGCATGGTTTGCGCCGGCTGATCGTTGATCATCCAGGCAACTTGCTGCACGAACGCGCTGAACTGCGGTGAACGAATGCCGATCACCAGCCCCGGATTGGTACAGAACTGACCACAGCCTTGAACCACCGATGCCGTCAGGTCACGGGCGATGGTTTGCGCCCGGGCTTCCAGCGCCTGTGGCAACACGATCACCGGGTTGATGCTCGACATCTCGGCGAATACCGGGATGGGTTGCGCACGCGCGGCGGCCATGTCGCACAAGGCGCGACCGCCCTTCAGCGAGCCGGTAAAGCCCACCGCTTGAATCACCGGATGCTTGACCAGCGCTGCGCCGACCCCGCCCCCGTAGATCATGTTGAACACACCGGCCGGCATGCCGGTTTTTTCCGCGGCGCGCAGTATCGCGTCAGCCACCCATTCGGCGGTGGCCATGTGACCGCCATGCGCCTTGAACACCACCGGGCAACCCGCCGCCAGGGCCGAGGCGGTGTCGCCGCCAGCCGTCGAAAACGCCAAGGGAAAGTTGCTGGCACCAAACACCGCGACCGGGCCGACGCCGATGCGGTATTGGCGCAGGTCCGGGCGAGGCAACGGTGTGCGCTCGGGCAACGCCTTGTCGATTCGCGCAGCGTAAAAATCACCACGGCGCAGCACCTTGGCGAACAAACGCATCTGGCCACTGGTGCGACCGCGTTCACCCTGGATTCGTCCGGCGGGCAACGCGGTTTCGCGACAGACCACGGCGACAAAGTCATCGCCGAGGGCATCGAGTTCATCGGCGATGGCGTCAAGAAACTGCGCCCGTCGCTCGGCACTCAAGCTGCGAAAGGCCGGATACGCGGCGCCGGCAGCCGTGGCGGCGGCGTCCACTTCTTGCTCGGTGGCCTGATAAAACTCATGAGGCAAGGCCTCGCCCGTGGTGGCGTCGACGCTCTGGAGTTTGACGGTGCCCGTCGCACTGCGCAGACCGCCGATGTAATTGTGACCAAGGATCTGGGTCATACGGATCTCCTTAAAGGCTGCCAACGGTGCCGGGTTCGAATGCCGCTTCAACCGGCGCAATGCCGTTGATCAGCGGTGCGCCGAATTCGGCCTGGCTGATTTCGAATACATCACCCGGTCGGGTGCGGATGCCATCGGCAAACGACAGCGTCGCGGTGCCGAAGAAATGAATGTGCACGTCCCCCGGGCGCAGGAACTGGCTGTATTTGAAATGGTGGTACTCAAGGTTTTCCAGGCTATGGCACATGTTGGCTTCGCCGCTGAGAAACTCGTTCTGCCACAGCACTTCACCGTCACGCAGGATGCGACTGGTGCCGGCCAGGTGTGGCGGCAAATCACCGACGCGAAGTTCCGGACCATAACTGCAACTGCGCAATTTGGAGTGCGCCAGGTACAGGTAATTTTTTCGCTCCATAACGTGATCGGAGAACTCGTTACCGACCGCATAACCGAGGCGATAAGGCTTGCCATCGTGGCCGATGACGTAGAGGCCGGCGAGTTCCGGCTCTTCGCCCGCGTCTTCGGCGAAGGGCGGCAGCGGGAACGGCTTGCCCGGCCGAACGACGATGCTGCCGTCGCCCTTGTAGAACCATTCCGGTTGCACACCGGCCTGCCCTGCTTGCGGTTTTCCGCCTTCCACGCCCCATTTGAAGATGCGCATGGTGTCGGTCATGGCCGCTTCGTCACCGGCGTGTTGATGCATCTTGTCCCGGGCCGAAGCGCTGCCCAAGTGGGTCAGGCCCGTACCGCTGACCAGCATGTGTGCCGCGTCCGGGTGATCCAGTGGCGGCAGGATACGCAACGTGGCCAGCAACTCGGCGTAGTCGTGGCTGATGCCCAGGCCGAGGACTTTCACCTGTTGCGCCAGATCAGTGCCCGCCTCAATTGCTGCCAACGCCAGGTCGCGGACTGTGTGCGCATCCTGCACTTCACGCACCAGACCGCCCTCGACGACGCCGACGCGACGCTCGCCGTTACTCAATTCGAACTGAACCAAACGCATGGTTTTCTCCTGTAAACAATTCTTCAAAACACCGCTAACCCCCTGTAGGAGCAAAGCTTGCTCGCGATTGCGACCTGACAGATGACATCGATGCTGAATGTTCTGCCGCCATCGCGAGCAAGCTCTGCTCCTACAGGTTTTGTGTCAGGAACGGGTTGCGCCGCGCGCACTGGCGGCAAACTGATCAGCCGGCAGCACTTGCTTGCGCTCCAGCAACCGATAGACCACGCCGGTCAGCACCAACCCGAACACCATCACGCAGGACAGGAAATACAGCCCCGACGCGAGGTTGCCGGTGTACTCCTTCAGCGCACCGATCACGAACGGACCGATGTAACCGCCGAGGTTGCCCACCGAGTTGATCAGGGCGATACCGGCCGCCGCGCTGGCGCCGGCAAAGAAACGCCCCGGCAAGGTCCAGAACACCGCCGTGCAGGAAAACAGCGCAAACGCCACCAGGCACAGGGCCGCCAGTTGCAGCACCGGCACGGTCAGCCAGGCGCTGAGGAACAGGCCGATGGCACCCAGCACATACAAGACGGCCAGATGTCCGTAGCGATCATTCAAACGGTCGGAACTGCGCGGAATGATCAACAGGCCGACGATCCCGAAGATGTACGGCACCGCCGAAACGAAACCGGTGACCAGGTCGCTGCCGCCAAACTGCTTGATCAAGGTCGGCAACCACAGGCCCAGGCCATAGATGCTCAACGTCACCGGCAGATAAAACAGCGCCAGCAGCAAGACTCGCTTGTCTTTGAGCGCATGCAACGGGTTGCCGTGGCGGGTCTGGCCGTATTCCTCAAGGTCTTTTTTCAGCTCGCCGGCGAGCCAGCCCTTCTCGGCCTGGTCCATCCATTTCACTTGCTGCGGGCCATCAGGCAGGTAACGCAGCACCGGCCAGGTCAGCAGAATCGCCGGCGTGCCAATGACGATGAACAACCACTGCCAGCCGTGCAAACCGAGCGTGCCGTCCATGCCCAGCAAACCGCCGGACACCGGGCCGGTGACCATCATTGCGATCGGTTGGGAAAGGATGAACAGGCCGAGGATTTTGCCGCGATGGCGAATCGGGAACCACTGAGTGATGTAGTACAGAACACCCGGAAAGAACCCGGCTTCCGCCGCACCGAGCAGAAAGCGCATCACATAGAAGCTGTTCGGCCCCTGGACGAACGCCATGCCGATGGTGATGGCGCCCCAGGTGACCATGATCCGCGCAAACCAGCGTCGCGCGCCGAAACGGTCGAGCATCAGGTTGCTGGGAATTTCCAGCAGGAAGTAGCCGATGAAAAACAACCCGGCACCCAGACCGTAAGCGGCATCACCGAGGCCAATGTCGGCGCCCATGTGCAACTTGGCAAACCCCACTGCGGAGCGATCCACATAGGCGATCAGGTACAGCAGGATCAGGAAGGGAATCAGTTTCAGCGTGATGCGGCGGATAAGCCGCAGTTCCTGGCTCATGAGATCGGTCTCCGATTGTTGTTGTTATAGAACCTCGGGGGACGCCTCTCGCCAAAAATCGCCAGGACCATCCCTCCGTTGAAAACGACTATATAGTAATACTAATTACTCAACAACACTTCCAAACCGACGAATTAGAGCTTATGTTACGCCTCACCCAGAACAATATAGTCATACAATAAGAGAATCGATCATGTCTGATAAGAAACCCACCCTGCGCTCCGCCCAATGGTTTGGCACCGCCGACAAGAACGGCTTCATGTACCGCAGCTGGATGAAGAATCAGGGCATCGCCGACCACCAATTCCAAGGTAAGCCGATTATCGGCATCTGCAACACCTGGTCGGAACTGACCCCGTGCAACGCGCACTTCCGTCAGATTGCGGAGCACGTCAAACGCGGGGTGATCGAAGCCGGGGGCTTTCCAGTGGAATTCCCGGTGTTCTCCAACGGCGAATCCAACCTGCGCCCTACCGCCATGTTCACCCGTAACCTCACGAGCATGGACGTCGAAGAAGCCATTCGCGGCAACCCGATTGATGGCGTGGTGCTGCTGACCGGTTGCGACAAAACCACCCCGGCCCTGCTGATGGGCGCAGCCAGTTGCGACGTGCCAGCCATCGTCGTCACTGGCGGACCGATGCTCAATGGCAAGCACAAGGGTCAGGACATCGGCTCGGGCACTGTGGTCTGGCAGCTCAGCGAGCAGGTCAAGGCCGGCACCATCACCCTCGACGATTTCCTCGCGGCCGAGGGCGGCATGTCCCGCTCGGCCGGCACCTGCAACACCATGGGCACGGCCTCCACCATGGCGTGCATGGCCGAAGCACTGGGCACGTCCCTGCCCCACAACGCAGCCATTCCGGCGGTCGACTCACGCCGCTATGTACTGGCGCACATGTCCGGCATGCGCGCGGTGGAGATGGTCCGCGAAGACTTGAAGCTGTCGAAAATCCTCACCAAGGAAGCCTTCGAAAACGCCATCCGTGTCAACGCGGCAATCGGTGGTTCCACCAACGCGGTGATCCATTTGAAAGCCATTGCCGGCCGTATTGGCGTGCAACTGGACCTGGATGACTGGACCCGCATCGGTCGTGGCATGCCGACCATTGTCGACCTGCAACCGTCCGGGCGCTTCCTGATGGAAGAGTTCTACTACGCCGGTGGCTTGCCCGCCGTGCTGCGTCGCCTGGGCGAAGCGAACCTGATTCCCAACCCGAACGCCTTGACCGTCAACGGCAAGACCCTCGGCGAGAACACCAAGGACGCGCCTATTTATGGTCAGGATGAAGTGATCCGCACCCTCGACAACCCGATCCGCGCCGACGGCGGCATCTGTGTCTTGCGCGGCAACCTGGCCCCCCTGGGCGCAGTGCTCAAGCCGTCCGCCGCCACGCCGCAATTGATGCAACATCGTGGGCGCGCAGTGGTGTTTGAAAACTTCGACATGTACAAGGCACGGATCAACGATCCGGAACTCGACGTCGACGCCAACTCGATTCTGGTCATGAAAAACTGCGGACCCAAGGGTTATCCGGGCATGGCCGAAGTCGGCAACATGGGCTTGCCGGCCAAGTTACTGGCCCAGGGCGTGACGGACATGGTGCGTATTTCCGATGCGCGCATGAGTGGCACCGCGTATGGCACCGTGGTGCTGCACGTCGCGCCAGAAGCGGCGGCTGGCGGACCATTGGCCGCGGTAAAAGAAGGCGACTGGATCGAACTGGACTGCGCCAGCGGCCGTTTGCACCTGGACATTCCGGACCCCGAACTGGCGGCGCGCATGGCCGACCTGCAACCACCGCAACAGATGATCCTTGGCGGATATCGTCAGCTGTACATCGACCATGTGCTGCAGGCGGATCAGGGTTGCGACTTTGACTTCCTGGTGGGCTGCCGCGGGGCTGAAGTGCCGCGCCATTCTCACTGACCCACCCGACCGATCGTTCCCGCGCTCTGCGTGGGAACGCCTCAAGGGACGCTCCGCGTCCCCCCGAAACAAGTGACGCAGAGCGTCACGAGCGGCATTCCCACGCGGAGCGTTGGAACGATCATGAACAAGGCATTCGCTGACTTCTGATCTGATGAATGCCCGTCGTGCCTGTTATCATGCGCGACACCTCCATCGCACAGGATCGCGCCGTTCCCCATGGATTACCGCAAACCCTCCGACCGTAAAAGCATGCACTCGCGCATTGTCCAGGAGCTGGGCATGCAGATCGTTTCCGGGCGCTTCAAACCGGACGACAAACTGCCCGCAGAAGCCCTGCTGTGTGAGGAGTACGCGGTCAGCCGCCCGGTACTGCGAGAGGCCACCCGGGTATTGGTCGCCAAAGGCCTGGTGTATTCGCGTCCACGCGTCGGCACTGTGGTCAAGCCGCGCAAAGACTGGCACATGCTCGACCCCGATGTGCTGCATTGGCTGATGCAGAGCAGCCCGCAGAATCAATTTTTCGACCTGCTGACCAGTGTTCGCGCCATCATCGAACCCGCTGCAGCTGCCCTCGCCGCGCAGTTCGCGACCGATGCGGACATCGCCTCCATCGGTGAAGCCTACCAACGCATGGAAGCCGCCCCGACTCCGGAAGCACTGCTGCAACCCGATCTGGATTTCCACAGCCGAATCGCCGACGCCACCCACAACGATCTGTTGGCCAACCTGTGCAACATGCTGTCGGTGGCAATTGCCGAAGCGTTGAAGCATTCCAACCAGCGGCCGAACCTGCATGAACTGGCGCTGCCCCGGCACAAGGCAATCCTCACCGCCATCGAGAACCGCGATGCGCTCGGTGCACGGCACGCGACGCTGGTGCAGCTCGATGATGCACGCAGTGCGTTGAATGTGGTGTTGGGTAGCGATCCCAACTGACCCAACACATTCCAACTGTTGGAGAAATCCCCTGTAGGAGCAGAGCTTGCTCGCGATGTCGGAGTGTCAGTCAACATAGATGTTGAATGTTCTACCGCCATCGCGAGCAAGCTCTGCTCCTACAGGGGTTAGCGCTGAATTCGGGATGTAAAAAAAGCCGCAACCAAGGTTGCGGCTTTTTTATTTCAGGCAAGGATCAGTGAGCGAACAGCGAGTTGCCCTTCTGCCCGGCCAGTTTCTCCGGTTTGATCAGGAAACGGGCCAGCGCAGGTAGCAGCCACAGCGCGCCGAACATGTTCCAGAGCAGCATGAAGGTCAGCATCAGGCCCATGTCAGCCTGGAACTTGATGGCCGAGAAGATCCAGGTGCACACACCGATGGCCAGGCACAAACCGGTGAACAGCACGGCTTTACCGGTGGATTTTAGCGTCTGGTAATAGGCTTCCTGCAACGGCAGGCCGGCACGCAGGAAACTTTCCAGGCGGCTGTAGATGTAGATGCCGTAGTCCACGCCAATCCCCACACCCAGCGCCACCACCGGCAGGGTCGCGACTTTCACGCCGATGCCCATGAAGGCCATCAGGGCGTTGCCGAGTACCGACGTCAACACCAGAGGCAAGACGATGCACAAGGTCGCCGCCCACGAGCGGAAGGTGATCATGCACATGGTCGCAACGCAGATGTAGACGAGGATCAGGATGGTCAGCTCGGACTCCTTGATCACCTCGTTGGTGGCCGCTTCGATCCCTGCGTTACCGGCGGCGAGGATGAATTCCAGGCCGTCCTTGTTGTTCTCCTTGGCGAAGTCCTGCACCGCATGGACGGCGCGATCAAGGGTCGCCGCCTTGTGATCGTTGAGGAACACCAGCACGGGTGCCAGGGAGCAGCTGTTGTTGTACAGGCCATCGGCACGGGCGATGGAGTTGTTCAACACGTCCGGGTTACGCGACAGGGTTTCCCATTTCAGGTTGCCCTCGTTCATGCCCTTGATCATCTGCTTGGACACGGTCACCAGAGAGATCGCCGACTGCACGCCCTCGGTGTTCTGCATCTTCCACATCAGCTCGTCGATGGGCCTCATGGCTTCGTAGCGCGAGCAGCCTTCAGCCTTGGTCTTGACCATCACCACCAACACGTCGGAACTGGTGGAGTAGTTGCTGATGATGAAGTTGTTGTCCTTGTTGTAGCGCGAATCCGGACGCAGTTCAGGTGCGCCCTGATCGAGGTCACCGATTTTCAGGTTCTGGCTGTACCAGAGGCCGCCACCAAAGGCCAGCAAGGCCAGCACGATGGACACCGGCGCAACTTTCGGGCTGGCAAAGTTCGACAGCAGGCGCCAGAACGGGTGCTCGCGGTGTGCGTCTTTCTTGCTACGTTCAACGGCGCGCTTGCTGATACCGACGTAGGAAATCGCCACCGGCAGCAGGATCAGGTTGGTAAACACGATCACCGCCACGCCGATGGACGCGCCGATGGCCAGTTCACGAATCACACCGATATCAATGATCAGCAGCGTGATGAAACCCACCGCATCCGCAAGGATCGCGATCATCCCCGGCAGGAACAGTTGACGGAACGTGCGTCGCGCAGCGGTCAGCGCGTTGTCGGCCTCGCTGGATTGCAAGGCAATACCGTTGATCTTCTGTACGCCGTGGGAAATACCAATGGCGAAGATCAGGAACGGCACCAGCATCGAATACGGGTCAAGCCCGAAGCCGAAGAAGTGCATCAACCCAAGCTGCCAGACCACCGCCACCAGCGTGGTACTGAGTACCGCCACGGTGCTGCGCATGCAGTTGGTGAACCAGTAGAGCAGGATCAGCGTGATGATGAAGGCAACGCCAAAGAACATCACCACCATGACCAGGCCATCGATCAGATCGCCGACTTTCTTGGCGAAACCGACGATGTGGACCTGCACGTTAGGGTTCTGCTTTTCAAACTTGTCGCGGATCTTTTCTTCCAACTGGTGGGAGAACTGACGGTAGTCCAGTGCCAGCAACTTGCCCTGGTCCTGCGGGTCCGGGTAGGACTCCAGCAGCGGGATATCGACAATGCTCGATTTGAAGTCGTTGGCCACCAGACGCCCGACCTGACCGGACTTGAGGACGTTATTGCGCAGCAGATCAAGGCTTTGCTGCGACCCGTTATAGCTCTGCGGGATCACTTCACCACCGGCGAAGCCCTCCTCTGTCACCTCGGTCCAGCGCACGCTCGGACTCCACAGCGACTTGAGGCCGGAACGGTCGACGCCGGAAATGTAGAACACCTCGTCGTTGATCTGACGCAGGGTCTCCATGTATTCCTTGGAGAAGATATCGCCGTCAGTGGCTTCTACGGAAATTCGTACCGTGTTGCCCAGGTTCGCCAGATCGTTGCGGTGCTCCATCATCTTTTGAATGAAGGGATGCTCCAGCGGGATCATTTTTTCGAAACTGGTGGATGGCCGGATCAGCGTTGCCTGCCAGAACAGGAAAATGCTGACCAACAGGCAGATCGTGATCACTGCCGGGCGGTTGTTGAAAATCAGGCGCTCAAGAAACGTCGCCTTGTCTTGGTGATGACTTGTCATGGATGTCATAGCTCCGCCCTTCTTATTATTTGCCCAGCTCTGAGCCGGTTGGCGAAGTAGCGCGAACGCCGCCCTGTCCTGCCAGAATCAGATTACCGTTGCCCGCCGCCGTGACTGCCGAAACGGAAATGCGATCCGGACGGTTGAACACGCTGAAGGTTTCGCCGTTGTCGTTGCTGCGGATCACCGAGCCGCCGTTGCCGACGATCACGATGGAGCCGTCGTCGAGCAGCGTTGCGCCCGACAACCCGAACTCCAGCGCGCCGCGAGCGGCTTTCAGCTCAACCTGTTCCCAGGTGCTGCCGAAATCCGTGGAGCGGTAGAGATTGCCGCGCAGGCCGTAAGCCAGCAGCGTATTGGCTTGCGCCGTACCGATCACGCCGAACAGCGAGCCTTGGTACGGGCCTTCAAGTTTTTCCCAGGTCTGGCCCCAATCGGCGGAGCGGAACATGCTGCCCTGTTCGCCTACGATGAACAGCCCGGCATCTTTTACAGATGCGATGCCATTGAGGTGGTACTGGTCTTCGTTATCCAGGCGGTCACTGGCGTCTTCCCAGTGTTTGCCGCCGTCGGTGGTTTCCAGCAGTGCGCCATACGCGCCCACGGCAAAGCCGCTGTTGACGTCCTTGAACCAGACGTCGAGCAACGGCGCTTCGCGTTTCAAATCTTCGAATTGCTTGGTCCAGGTGACGCCGCCGTCCTCGCTGGCGAGGATCTGTGCGTCATGACCGACGGCCCAACCGTGTTTGTCATCGACGAAAAACACCGACGTCAGCAGTGCGCGGGTCGGCACCTTGGCTTGAGCCCAGGTCGCGCCCTGGTCATCGGAATACAAAATATGCCCACGATCCCCGACCGCCACCAGGCGCTTGCCGGCGTGGACGACATCGAGCATCAGACTTTTGGCAGCCTTGGCCGATTCGATGGCATATACGGTATCGGATGCTGGCGCTGCGGCGGCCAGCACTGGTGCCGACAACACGGCACAGCCCAACAGCGAGAGCGCTGTAGCCAGCAACGCGATTTTGCGTAATGCCGGCGGGCGGCAGATACCCACACCCATGACAGGCTCACTCATAGACCTTCCCCCATTATTATTGTTAGGTCATTCAACCTTTCAGGGCGCCGTAAGGGTGCTTGTTGCGATTGGCTGTTTTGGAGTTGAGTCCTGAAACGCGCAATCTAGAGCCCCTTCGGAAGCTGGCTTATCCTATCGGGGTTTGGAAAGGTCTGACAATCGACGCCACGTTATGTTTTGTTAACCTGAGGGGGATGGGTGGCTGCTGAATAGCAAAGCATTCGGATGCGTGATTTCGATGTGTGTACATATCCGTTGCTGCGGTAACGGCTTCTGGCGGTTTCGCTCTTACAGCGACTCACTTTTCCAGACGCCGAAAAGTAAGCAAAAGGCTTCGCCCCGGCGTACGGCACTTCGCTAAAGCTCAGTGTTCCCTCGCTACGATGTCCATCAGGGGGCATCGCCTACGGTCTGCTTCGCGACGACCTCCTCTCGATGTGTGCGGCTTCGCCGCACGGCGCTACGCGCCTAACCCCCTGATGAACACCTACGCTCGGCCTGCCGAAGGGGCGAAAGATCAAAAGCAGATCAAGATCAAGATCAAAAGCCAAAAGCCAAAAGCCAAAAGCCAAAAGCCAAAAGCATCGCGAGCAGGCTCGCTCCTACAATTGGACCGGGGGTCGTCTGTTAGAGACTGGTCTGCCGGCAGGTCGCCATCGCGGGCAAGCCCGGCTCCCACAGGGAATGTGTACACCGGCAAGAGATCGGTCGGCTGTCAGGCCGCCATCGCGGGCAAGCCCGCTCCCACAAAAAGCAAAACACCCCACACCCGCTCTTGCCCCTCACCACTCACCAGGCCGAGCGTTAGCTCGCCTGCAGCTTTTGATCTTGATCCACCCGCCCCTTCGGGAGGCTGAGTGGAGGTGTTCATCCGGGGAGTGGCGCGTAGCGCCGTTCGACGCAGTCGAACACGCTGCATGTAGGTCGTAGCGAAGCAGACCGGAGGGCAGTGTCCCCGGAGGGATACCGGAGCGAAGGAACGCCGAGCTTTAGCGAGGGGCCGGACGCTCGGGGCGAGCCTTTTTTTGCTTACTTTTTTTTGGCGTTTGAAAAAAAAGTGAGTCGCCGTAAGGGCGAAACCCTAAGTGGCCGTTACCGCAGGAATGGATATGTACACCATAAAAAATCCCGGTCGGCTCTAAGGCCGCCATCGCGAGCAAGCTCAGCTCCTACAGGGTTCAGGTGAACCACTGCAGGAGCGAACCCAGAGTCAGGCCAGACTCTTGCTAACCACTTCAAACACATCGCTGGACAGCTGACCCGAAGCACGAATGCGCTCCAGCTCACCTTTCATCAACGCCTGACGCGCATCGTCATATTTGCGCCAGCGAGTCAGCGGCGCCAATTGACGCGAAGCGATCTGCGGATTGAAACCGTTCAGCTCAATCACCAGATCCGCCAAGAAGCGATAACCAGAACCATCAGCCGCATGGAAGTTGATCAGGTTCTGCCCGGCAAACGCACCGACCAGCGCCCGCACCTTGTTCGGGTTCTTCATGTTGAACGCCGGATGCTGCATCAACTGACGCACACGCTCCAGACCACCCGGCAACGCACTGCCCGCCTGAACGCTGAACCACTGATCCATGACCAGCGGATTGTCCTTGAAGTGCTCGGCAAAACTCGCCAGCGCCTTGGCTTTCTCTGCTTCAAACGACGAATTGACCAGCACCGCCAACGCCGTCAGGCGCTCGGTCATGTTGTCGCTCGCCTCGAACTGTTCAAGCGTCGCCGCCAACACTTGCGGTTTAGCGCTCAACATCAGGTACGACAGCGCAATGTTCTGCAACGCGCGACGAGCGAAGTGCTCGGCCTCGGCCACGTACGGCGTTTTCTTCGACAGCTCGCGATTGGCCTGATAACGCAGCCACAACGCCTCGAACAACCCTTCAGCCAATTGCTTGCGAGCAAACTCACGGGCAATGTGAATCGCATCGACATCAGCCACTTCGCTGATTTCAGTCAGGTACGCCTCACCCGGCAACGAAAGCATTTCCGCGACCATGGCCTGGTCCAGCGTCTCGTCGGACAGCACGGTGCGCAACGCCGACACCAGGCGCTGATCCAGCACCAGGGCTTCGCCGGCCTGGTGTTGGGCGATCAGCTCTTGCAGCACTTGCACCGACAATTGCTGGCCCGCATCCCAGCGGTTGAAGCCGTCGCTGTCATGCTGCATCAGGAACATCAGTTGATCGCGGTTGTACGGGAAGCTCAGTTTGACCGGCGCCGAGAAACCACGCAGCAATGAAGGCAACGGCTGTTCAGCGATGTCGACGAAGGTGAAGGTCTGCTCGGCTTCAGTCACCGAGATCACCCGCGACGTGCCCTGAGCGCTGGCTTCGCCGGACAGGCGCAAGGCAATCGCCGCACCTTTGGCGTCCAGCAGGCCCAATTCCACAGGAATCACGAACGGCAGTTTTTCAACCTTGTCCGGGGTCGCCGGGCAGCTTTGACGGAAGGTCAGGCTGTAGGTTTTCGCCGCAGCATCATAAGACTCGCTCACCGCCAAGCGCGGAGTACCGGCCTGGCTGTACCAGCGCTTGAACTGGGTCAGGTCGACACCGTTGGCGTCTTCCATCGCCTTGATGAAGTCGTCGCAGGTCACGGCCTGGCCGTCGTGGCGGTCGAAATACAGGTCGCTGCCCTTACGGAAACCTTCGGCGCCGAGCAAGGTGTGGATCATGCCGACCACTTCCGAGCCCTTTTCGTACACGGTCAGGGTGTAGAAGTTGGAAATTTCGATGAAGCTGTCCGGCCGCACGGCGTGAGCCATGGGGCCTGCGTCTTCAGCGAACTGGTGCGTGCGCAGGTAAGCCACGTCCTGGATGCGCTTGACCGTGGCCGAGTTCATGTCCGAGGAGAACCCGGCATCGCGGAACACGGTGAAGCCTTCTTTGAGCGACAACTGGAACCAGTCGCGGCAGGTCACGCGGTTGCCCGACCAGTTGTGGAAGTATTCGTGGGCGACGATGGCTTCGACGCGCTGGTGCGCGGCGTCGGTTGCGGTTTCGGCGCGGGCCAGCACGGCGCTGGAGTTGAAGATGTTGAGGCCCTTGTTCTCCATGGCGCCCATGTTGAAGTCGTTGACCGCGACAATCATGAAGATGTCCAGGTCGTACTCGCGACCGTACACTTCTTCATCCCAGCGCATCGACTTCTTCAGGCTGTTCATGGCGTGCTGGCACTTGTCGATGTTTTCCGGCTCGACGTAGATACGCAATGCCACGGAACGCTCGGTCATGGTGGTGAAGGTGTCTTCGACGCACCACAAATCACCGGCCACCAGCGCGAACAGGTACGCCGGTTTCATGAACGGGTCTTCCCAGGTCGCCCAGTGCCGGCCGTCTTCGCCGGGACCGCTGGCAATCGGGTTGCCGTTGGACAGCAGCACCGGATAGCTATGCTGCTCGGCGACGACCGTGGTGGTGAACTTGCTCATCACGTCCGGGCGGTCGAGGTAATAGGTGATCTTGCGGAAGCCTTCGGCTTCGCACTGGGTGCAGAACATGCCGCTGGATTTATACAAACCTTCCAGCGCGGTGTTGGTTTCCGGGTGGATCTTGACGCTGGTATCGACCGTGAACGTGGTGCTGGCCGGATGCAGGGTCAAATGATTTTCCGTCAACTGATAGTCGCTTTCGCTCAGCTCGCGATCCGCCAGGGTCACCGACAGCAGCTCCAACTGCTGGCCGTCCAGTACCAGCGGCGGCAGGCCCGGGCCGCGCTCGGGATTGCGGCGCATCACCAGTTGCGCATGGACCAGGCTGTGGTCCTCGAACAACTCGAAGGTCAGGTGCGTCTCGTCGATCAGGTACTCGGGCGCCTGATAGTCTTTCAGGTAAATCATCTTCGGTTGTTCGGTGCGCATGCTGGAGTCCTTACTGATGCACGGCGAGCTGATAAGCCGTGTATTTACGAATATTGATCACGCCAGTGTCGAAGATCAGGTATTGGCCCTTGACCCCCAGCAGCGTGCCTTCGGCAATCGGGTTCTTGTCCAGGTTGAAGCTGACGATCTTGGCCGGGTACTGCTCGACCGGATAACGGATCTCGAGCGTTTCTACGTCGGCAATGGTCTGGATCGCTTGCAGGCCAAATCGTTCCTGCAATGTTTTCAGGCCCTCGGCGCAGCTATCAAACAGTTGATCGCGAACCTCGGCCAGGTCCGCCGACGCCGCCTCGCCCTTGAGCAACGCACGCCAGTTGGTTTTGTCCGCCACTTGACTGCGGAACAGGTCTTCGACGAACCCCGACTGCTGACGGGTCGACACGCGCATGATCGGCAACGCCTGACGGGCGCCCTGATCGATCCAGCGGGTCGGCAGTTGGGTAGCGCGGGTAATCCCGACTTTCACCCCCGACGAATTGGACAGGTACACGATGTGATCGGTCATGCAGAACTGTTCGCCCCATGCCGGCTCACGGCAAGTACCAGCATCGTAATGGCAACGCTCCGGGCTCATGATGCAGAGGTCGCACTGCGCCAGTTTGGTCATGCACGGGTAGCAATACCCTTGGCTGAAACTGGTTTTGGTCTTGCGTCCGCAATGGGTGCAATGAATCGCCCCCAGGTATTCCAGGCGCACGGTAGTGCCGATCAATGGATTGACCGGCACCTCGACATCACCCAGACGCAATGCGTACTGCACGTCGGACCCGTCAAGACGCGCCGACATTTTACTGATTGCACCTCGGCCAATCTCGATCAATGGACGGCATCCGATTTGAACAGAATATTGGGTATTTCAATCGATTTGGAGCCGCATTCCTGCACCCCCATGAAGCCCGTCCGCTCTTCTTCGGGCAGGTTCTGGATTTCCCAGGCGATCATCGCTTGCAACGACAGCTCGCGTTGTTCCGCGGTGAGTTTGCCACCGTCGGACCATTTGCCGATTTCCACCGCCAGTTTCAGGCTCTGGTAGATATCGGGGGTGATGTTTTTGATCATTTCGTTAAAAGAGGACATCAGGGTCTCCGCGCGATTGAATACATAACTTGTTTAGACGGCCAGTTTACGGCGGTTGTACAAACCACCCAACAAACCGGTCAGGCATCCGACGAGCAACCCGCTGACGTGGGCCGCATTGGCGATCTCACCGAAACCGATCATCGAGATCAGCCCGGACATACACAGCACCAGCCACACCAACATCATCACCAACACACCACGCGGCAGGCGATAAGCCGGGTTCGGCGACAACAACTGGAAGATCCAGCAATGCCCGAGCAGGCCGTACAGTACGCCGGACAAGCCGCCGAACAAGGTCGGGCCGCTGAAAAAATACTGCGCGTAGTTGGACACCAGGCTGAACAGCAGCGTCAGGCCGATCAGGTTGATGCTGCCCTGTCGCGATTCGATACGCCGACCCAGTTCCCAGTACCACATGCCGTTCATGGCCAGGTGCAAGATGCCGAAGTGGATCAGCATCGGCGTCATCAGGCGCCACCACTGCCCCGCCGCCAGGCTGTCGGCCAACGGGACGAAATGGATGTATTCGCCCACCACGCGGAAATCGAGGAAGGTCAGCCAGCGCATCGTGTCGAGGTTTTCGCCCAACAACGTCACCGCGCCGACGAGGATGCTCAGCAGCAAAACCGCCGCGGTGGCCTTGGCATAGCGAAGTTGTTCGACGAAACCGGGGCGTTGGGTCGTTTGCGCCACCGGAATGTCCAGTTGCTGATCGGGATCACCGGCCGGAAAGCGTTCGTACAACGAGCGCACGTCTTCGCTGATATTGGCCGGCACCCAGAGCACCTGTTCGCCCGACTCTTCGCTGACGCGATGCGGCACCTGCATGCGCTGCAGCAATTTGACGAACCCGCTCAAGTCCACCGCCAGTGGCAGACGCAATACGGCAACAGCACTCATTGCAGCACCTCCGGCCGTTCGACATCGACCCAGACAAATTTGTGCGGATCGAGACGGGTCTCCTGATCCAGGCGATAGGCGACCAGTTTGCCGTAGAGCACTGCGCTGTAATCCAGACAGGCCAGGTTCGGGCGAATCGGTGCCGGTTTGCCGCTGCGCCAGTAGTGGCCAACGAACAACAGTGGCTCATCGATCCCATAGCGCAGCAACGTGTTCTTTTCCGTGGAAGACAGTGGCGTCTGCGCCACCGGCTCAGGCAATGCGTCCGGTTGGAACACGATGTCTCCGTAGGTTTGCGGGTCGTCTTCCCAGAACTTGGTGCGAAAGAACGAACGCACCAGACCGTCGCCGCTGGTCATGGTCAAGCCATGGGGCAAGCGCATGTCGGTGCCGCGCAGCAGCCGGTCGAACACGGTGCAGGCGAAACTGCCGGGCACGGCCGATGCCTGAAGGAAATGCTCATCGACGCAGCCATTGGGGAACAGCCCGCGCAACGGCTCGATCAGGCCCGAATCCCAGCAGGCATGCACCACCCGGAAGCGCCCGGCATCGATAAACAACGGCAACTCGTAGAACCATTGCAGGAAGTCATGCCAGTCGCCGGGATGATCTTCGAACTGGCTGAGGGTTTCGCCCAGTAACCGGGCATGGCGCGGCGTGTGCTCACGGACAAACTGTTTGCCGCTGCCCGGTGGCGCCGGGGTGCTCCAGCCCAGCGCGTTGAATTCATGGTTGCCCATGATGCACAGCGCCTGGCCGGCCTCGACCATGTCATGGACGATGTGCAGCGCCTCGCGAATGCGCGGGCCGCGGTCGATGATGTCGCCGACGAACACGGCCATGCGCGATGGATGCCGCCAGACGCCACCTTGTTTGTGATAACCGAGCCGGTCGAGCAAGTGCTCAAGGGTCAGAGCGCAACCGTGCACGTCACCGATCAGGTCGTAGCTACGCGCGGGATCGAGCATCAGTCGCCTCCACCACCCAATCGGCTGCCCCAACCGAGCTTGGTCCGGCAGACTTCATAGTAATTGTGGTCAAGGGGGTGGATCAGCCGCAACTTCTGCGCTTTTTTGCTGATGGTGATGGTGTCACCCGGTGCGCAGGTGAAGTGGTTCTGCCCGTCACAGGAGACTTGCGGGTAAATCTGCATATCTTTGGACACGACGATTTTCAGCTCACTGTTGCCATCGACCACTATCGGCCTACCCGACAAGGTATGGGGGTACATCGGCACAATCACAATAGCGTCAAGCTTGGGATGCATGATCGGCCCACCCGCTGACAGCGCGTAGGCGGTCGAACCGGTGGGCGTCGCGACGATCAGGCCGTCGGCCTTCTGGCTGCAAACGAACTGGCCGTCGATGTACAGCTCGAACTCGATCATCCGAGTCGATTTGCCGGGGTGCAGCACCACGTCGTTCAGCGCATCACCCTGGCCGATGGCTTCAGCGTGACGGCGGACTTCGGCTTGCAGCAGGAAGCGGTTTTCCACCAGGTAGTGCCCGTCGAGCACTTCGGCGACTTTGACTTCCAGTTCATCAGGGCGAATATCGGTCAGGAAACCGAGGCTGCCACGGTTGATACCAAGCACCGGGATATTGTGCTTGGCCAGCGCCCGGGCGGCGCCCAGCAGGCTGCCGTCACCGCCGACCACAATCACCATGTCACAGACTTCGCCGAGCATCTTGCGTGACGAGGTTTGCAGGCCATGCCCCGGAAGGACTTCGGCGATGGTGTCCTCAAGGATCACGTGCAAGTGACGATCGAGCAGAAACCGTTTCAGTCGGCGGACGGTATCCAGCACCTGAGAACTGCCCAGGCGACCGATGATGCCGATATTACGAAATTGCTCCATGGGGTTCCTGCAAGGACGGCGAAAAAGGCGATTATGGGCGAAAGCGCGGGATAGACAAAATCCTTTCAGCCACAAGGGTGTACTCATGTTTAGGGCTATGCTCGCAAGATGATCCTATTTCCCGATTTGCTCACGTTGCCCCATCAGTTGCGCCACCCCGAAGTGCGCGACCTGGCGTGGGTCATCCTCGCACCGCCGATGCTCCTCGATACGCCGTGGCCGCAACGTCATCCGCTGGCCGGCAGCGAGTGGGTGCAACAACCGGAACACCTGGAGCGCTGGTTGCGGCAACTGGACCGCGACAGTTATGACTTGTTGCACTGGCTGTCCCAGGCCCGAACCCGGCGTTTAGGCCTGTACTACGAACGGTTATGGCAATACGCGGTGCGGCACGCCCCGGGGATCGAGCTGATTGCCGCCAACCTGCCGATCAGACGTGAAGGGCATACGCTGGGCGAGCTGGACATGTTGCTGCGCGACCGCGACGGTGTGCATCACCTGGAACTGGCGATCAAGCTCTATCTCGGACCGCAAAATGGTAACGGGCAAGACACCGCGCAGTGGCTCGGTCCCGGTTGTCATGATCGGCTGGACCGCAAACTGGCGCACCTGACTCAGCATCAACTGCCCATTTCTGCCCGTACCGACAGTCGCGAAGTGCTCGCGGCCCTCGATATCCAGCAGTTCAGTGCGCACTTGTGGCTCGGCGGTTACCTGTTGTATCCGTGGCCTGGACACGCCGAGCCACCCGACGGTGCGCATCCGCAGCATTTGCGCGGTAGCTGGCTGCATCAGAAAGACTGGGCAGACTTTGTCGTGCGACGGCCTTACGGCCGATGGCAACCCCTGCCCCGCCATGCCTGGCTGGCGCCGGCGCATTATCCCGCAGAACAGACATGGAGCCCGGAACAACTGAGCGCCTGGCTGAGCGACCTCCAACCCCAGGCCCCGGCGCAGTTGATGGTGCGCCTGACCGAAAATACCGAAGGGGATTGGGAGGAAGCGGAACGGTTGTTTCTGGTGGCGGATCTTTGGCCGAATGTGCCGGGCAGTGGTTGAGATTGGTAGTGGCAGATATGGCCCCATCGCGGGCAAGCCTTGCTCGTACGGGTCGTGTGTCAATCGCAAAATTCGTGATCGACCCGATCCTGTAGGAGCAAGGCTTGCCCGCGATGAGGCCAACTCGGTCTAAAAGGACAACCGCACCGCCAGCGCCGCCAACGTCACCAACAACACCGGCACGGTCAACACCACCCCGACCTTGAAGTAATAGCCCCAGCCGATCCGGATACTCTTGCGCTCCAGCACATGCAGCCACAATAACGTCGCCAGACTGCCAATCGGCGTGATTTTCGGCCCCAGATCGCTACCAATGACGTTGGCATAAATCATCGCCTCCTTCACCACGCC
The DNA here is from genome assembly GCF_003148705.1 of Pseudomonas sp. OV226. Taxonomy (NCBI): domain Bacteria; kingdom Pseudomonadati; phylum Pseudomonadota; class Gammaproteobacteria; order Pseudomonadales; family Pseudomonadaceae; genus Pseudomonas; species Pseudomonas sp. OV226. Next base: position 149,081 of record NZ_QGGS01000010.1, read on the forward strand.
GCTGGCCTGGCTCGCATCGATCGACAGCAAACCGATCAGTACCGTCGGCAAATTGTTCATGATCGACGACAAAATTGCCGTCAGCACACCCGTGCCCAGCGCCGCGCCCCAGACACCGTACTGTGCAAACCCGTCCAGCCAGCCCGCCAGATACCCGGTCAGCCCGGCATTTCGCAAGCCATACACCACGAGGTACATGCCCAGCGAGAAAATCACGATCTGCCACGGTGCTTCTTTCATCACCTTGCGCGTGGAAATTTTGTGGCCACGGGCAGCGATTGCCAGCAGCAGCGCGGCGCACACCGCAGAAATGGCGCTGATCGGAATGCCCAGCGGTTCCAGGGCAAAACACCCCACTAACAGAATCACCAACACCGCCCATCCGGCGTAAAACGTCGCCTTGTCATGGATCGCAGTGGCGGGATGATCCAATTGCTCGGGGTCGTAATTCCTGGGAATGTCTCTGCGAAAGAACCACATCAGCATCGCCAACGTTGCCGCGACGCTCACCAGGTTGACCGGGATCATCACCGCCGCATACCGATTGAAGGTGATATGGAAGAAGTCGGCGGACACAATGTTCACCAGGTTCGACACCACCAGCGGCAGGCTCGCCGTGTCGGCGATGAAACCGGCGCCCATCACGAACGCCAGCGTCGCCGCCGGAGAAAATCGCAATGCCAACAGCATCGAGATCACGATGGGTGTGAGAATCAACGCCGCGCCATCATTGGCGAACAATGCCGACACCAACGCACCAAGCAGCACCATATAAGCAAAAAGCTTGCGTCCACTGCCCCGCCCCCAGCGGGCCACATGCAAGGCAGCCCAGGCAAAAAAGCCCGCCTCGTCCAGCAACAGGCTGATGATGATCAGCGCGACGAAGGTGCCGGTGGCGTTCCAGATGATCTGCCACACAATGGGGATATCGCTTAGCTGCACGACACCAAATATCAGTGCCAGCACCGCCCCGAAGACTGCACTCCAGCCGACACCCAGGCCTTTGGGTTGCCAGATCACCAGCGTGATGGTCAGCAGGAAAATCAGTGAAGCAGTCAGCATGCAAAGCAACCTTGTGCGCAAAAAACAAACCGCGATTCAGCCGCAACACACGAACAGAGTAAAGCCCCCATTTTCTACACAACGAATCCCGTAGCAGCTGTCGAGCAGCACGAGGCTGCGTCCGAGCGCGGACCGAGCCGGACGCAGCCTCGCGCTGCTCGTCAGCTGCTACACAGGTTACAAACGGATGACATGCCCTTGCACTGGCGCGACCTGGCCGTTGAACAACCGCGTAATCACCGTCTGCGCCGCCTCATAACCGTCGCTTTGCACCACCTCAAGCAGCGGGTTGGCGGATGCGGTCACTTGCCCATAAAACCGCTGCAAGCCATCGCCGATATGTTGGCTGACTCGCTCTGGCCCCCACTCGGCATTGCGCTTGCGCAACTGGATCGGCGCAAAAAAGAACACCGGTTGCGGGCCCTCGATGGCGCTCAGTTGTGCTTCATCCGTGCTTTGTGCCGAACCGGCGAAGCAGCTGTAAACCAGTTGTCCGGCGAATTGCTGATGCACACGATCACGCAAACCCAGGTCGCCAGAAAAATCCACGTACAGAACAGGACGGTCATTGGCCAGGCTCGGCAGCTCCTCGTAAGACACTGTTCGCTCATAACAGCCGAGCGCTTCGACGAAGGACGTGTTACCGGCCGAGGTCAGCGCAACCCGCTCGATATCGGGGTAGTTTTCCAGACACACAGCGGTGCCATAGGCGGTTTTGCTCGAAGCGCTGGAAAACACCAGCCGGGTCGCACCGAAGAATTGGTTGTCTTGCAGGAAATCCGCCAGCATTGATGAGGTCAGAAACAGCGGTTTGAGCAAGATCTGCAGGTTTTCGGTGTCATGGCTGTAGTATGGATCCCAACTGCACCGGGTGTACTGGTTATAGGCCGAGGTCAGTGCCTGCCGGTGTTCGGCGCCATCATAGAAACCTCGCTCGGTGACCCGCTCGGGGCGCATCCACAGGTGACTGGCAATCGGAAAATAGCCGTAGAAGCGCTCCCCCACCGCAACCCCTTCAACCGTCGAAGCGATCACATCGGCGAAGCCCCAGGCCGGAATGTGCCCCATTTCCGCGTTCCCGGTAGGGAAAAAACCCCAGTAATTCATCGAATCGCCATACGCGGCATAAGTGATGTTGTTGGTGGTCAGCGCACAGCGGTCGATTTTCACAATCACCTCCCCTTCGGACGGAGTCAGACTGCGCTGCTCCTGCTCGATTCGACTCTGGTCGAGGGCGTTTTTGCGGGTGATCAGCCGTGTTACCGTGATCGGACTTTGCATCTTTCAGACTCCTGCTGCGAGTGAGTGGCGGGTAGCACCAGAGTAGTGGCAGCCGATGAAGAGCGGGTTCGGAAACACCAAGGGCACTGCGCCTACCCTCAATCCCCGCGCCAAACCGCTGAAACGGCCGAGCCAGTCTCGGGCGATCTTCACCGTGGATGCGATTTACGAGGCGTTTGTTCGGATTTGGCGACGTGATGGCTGGTCGGGGCTGACCACGCGCGCGGTGGCGCTGGAAGCCGGCGTTGCCATCGGTACGTTGTACGATTATTTCCCGAGCAAGGAAGCGCTGCTGTCCGGTTATGTCCGCCATTGCCTGGAGAATCTGTTGCAGCACATCGATGACCAGGTTGTACGGCCCACGCATCTGGACTGGCAAGCGCGAATCAATCGTTTGATCCGTATGACCTGCGACCCGACCGATGCTGATCAGCCGTTGTTCGACTATGAGCTGATGACCCATGAACACCAGATCGCCGAACCCAAACACCACCGGCGGGTGTTCCAGGAGCTGTCGCAGAAGTGGCGCGAAGCGTTTGCGGCGTGTAGCGATTTACCTGAGCAGCCATCAGAAACAACCATCGATGCCTGGCTGATCACCGCCTGGGGTGGCCGCCGTTATTGCGTTACCGCACAACCGGCGGCAGCGCAAACGGCTGCGTGGCTGGCGGAGATCGAGTCGATGATCCGTGGCCGATTGCTGCACACCCCCTAACCCCCAATACCCTGTAGGAGCGAGCCTGCTCGCGATAGCAGTGTGTCAGGCAAATCAATGCCAACTGACATACCGCTATCGCGAGCAGGCTCACTCCTACAGGGGGACGGTGTTGTCACTCTTTTTTGTGTTGCTCGACCCATTTTGCATAAGCGTTGATAAAACTCTGCAGGAACGGCCTGACCGACTCGGACAGCTTGCCCGCCTCGTCGAACGCCGCGCCGGCGCCTCCAAGGTAGGCTTCGGGTTGCTGCATGCATGGCACATCCAGAAACACCATGGACTGGCGCAAGTGGTGGTTCGCGCCGAATCCGCCGACAGCACCCGGCGAAGCACTGATTACCGCACCCGGTTTGCCGCTCCAGGCGCTCTGGCCATAGGGCCGCGAACCCACATCGATGGCATTCTTCAAAGGCGCCGGTACCGAACGGTTATATTCCGGGGTGACGAACAGCACTGCGTCGGATGAACGCACCTGTTGGCGGAAAGTGCTGTAGGCTGCCGGCGGTGAAGCACCATCGATGTCTTCGTTGTAGAGCGGCAGGTCGCCGATTTCAACGATTTCAAGCCTGAGATTGGCCGGTGCGAGATCGGCCAGGGCCAGCGCCACCTTGCGATTGATCGATGCCTTTCTCAAGCTGCCGACCACAACGGCGATCTTGTAGACGTTGCTCATGGAAGATGTCTCGACTGTGCGATGGAAAGAACTTGTAGTTATAGATGACGAATTACCCAGCGGGCCCTGAATTTCATCGCCCCTGACTATTTTTTTCCTGTAGGAAAACTTACTTCACCCAACCACGGTCTACAGAACCGAAAATTGAGTGATTTATCTCCAGAGGTTCTAAACAGATGGCAGCAGTACTTGTCGGTCAGTTCCATGCAAGAGATGCGGAAGGCCGTGTTTATTCAGTGCATGAGTTCCAGGAATCCACCCTGTCGGCGGACGGCCTTGGCGGCACGGAGCCTGTCACCACCTACAAACTGGCCATTGGCGATCGTGTCAAGAAGCTCGATGAAAACCAATTCCTGCTGGTGCAAGCGGACGTGACCATCGTCCGTGAACCCGACACGTATGTCGGCAGCCTGCCAGAAGTCAACGTCGCCTCATAACCGCGTGTTATGAGCAGAAGTCATATGCGCGCACTTGAGTTAGGATTCAGTCACTGATCCTCTCACCTGCTGAACATGGACTTCACGCATGCGTTTACGCCATATCGAAGTGATCCACGCGCTTGTGCAGACTGGCCACCTGGGCACCGCCGCCGAATGGCTGCAGTTGCCGGTGGCCGAGGTTGAACGCCTTTTGCGTGAGGCCGAGGGTCAGTTGGGTTTCATGCTGTTTTCCAGCGTGCGTGGACGCTTGCAGGCGACCCGCGAAGCGCGGGAACTCCAGGTCGAAATTGCCCACGTTTACGAAGCGCTTGAGCCCGTCCAGCGGCTGGCCTCCAGCCTCAAGCATTATCAGGCAGCCCCCCTTCGCATTATTTGCACCCCGCCCCTGGCCCAACAATTGTTGCCTCAAGGCATCGCTGCCCTGCGCCGACGCTTGCCTGATGCGCCGTGCAACCTGCTGAGCCAGCCGACCCGCGAGATCATCAAGACCTTGTTGTTGCGCGAAAGCGACCTGGGGTTGAGCCTGCATGATCCCGATCACGCCGACATCCATTGCCAGGTCATTGCCCAAGGCAAGCTCCAGCTTCTGGCGCCCCACGGCTGGCTGCAACCCAAGCAGAAATACATTTCGTTGCAGGATCTGGCAGGTCAGTCGATGGTCGGTCTGGAAGGTCATGACCCGCTAAGCCCGGCACTGGAGAACAAACTGCAGGCCTTGCGCCCTGCCCCGGTCGTACATATCCGGGTCCAGACGCATCAGATGATGCGCAGCATGGTCGAGGCCGGTGAAGGCCTGGCGATTGTCGACCCGTTTACCGCCCTCGGCGCCAAATCCAGCGGACTGGATGTGTGTCCGCTGGCCCCGGCAGTGCCGATCAGCCTCTACGCCCTGACCCTGAAAAACGGCGAACCCAACGCCGCTGTTCAGACACTGCTGGACATCATTACGGAACAAGCCGCGGCGATGCTGGCGAACTGAGCGAGTCTTCCAGCGAGTTATCGAACAAGCGATACCAAAACAGTGCCACTTCGGCGGTGTTTGGGTCGATCCCGCGATAACGCAAATGATCGATCCCGCCAATCACATACCCGCACCGCTCATAGAGCCGACAGGCGCCCAGGTTGTTGTTCTGGGTTTCGAGCATGATGCCGGGCAGTTTTTTCTTGCGGCTCCAGAACTGGGCCACATCCAGCAGCGCTTTGGCCACGCCATGGTGCCGCGCCGGGGCATGCACCGCCAACTCGTCGATATGCGCAAAACCGTTCCAGTTGGTGCTGACCACCAGATGGCCGACCGGCTCATCGTCGAGATACGCCATGAAAATCGCGCTGTCAGCGGCATCACGGAAACTGCTGAACTCCTCCGGGTCAATGCCGTAGCACTTTCGATACGGAATGATCGGCGTCACCGACCACTGTTCGACCGGTTTGCCAATTTCGGCAGCACCATAGGCGGCGACTTCAAAACTGAAGTCACTGCCCCATATATAGGCCGCAAAGCCGTCATCGGCGACACGCACCGACAGGCCCGGGAACTTGGCATTGATCACAGGTTGCATGCTGGGAAAGGTCCTCACTCCTTGATGCAATCGACGGTGTAGTGCCGTCCATTGCCCTCGTCTTCGTGTTGCAAGCCATGCACATCGACGATAAATCCTGGGAAGCTACTGTCAAAAGTACGCGCAAATGAAAGGTAGTCAATGATTGACCGGGTCGCCTCGGTGAACCGCTCGCCAGGCATGATGAGCGGAATACCTGGTGGATACGGCACCAGCATGACCGCAGCGATTCGTCCGTCCAGAGCATCGATGGACACCGCCTCCACCTCGCCTCTCACTAAATGATCATAGGCGTGAGCGGGCTTCATGACGACTTCCGGCAGCACGGTGTACATGCGCTTGAGGTGCTTGGCCGTGGCATTGCTGCGATAACAGGCGTGCAATTGATCACATAAGTCGCGCAAACCCATGCCTTGATAGCGCCCGCCGCTCTGTTGTGCCACGCACGGCAGGCAGGCTGCCAGGCTGACGTTGGCGTCGTAGCTGCGCTTGAACTCCAGCAACTCGGTCAACAACGTGCTCCACTTGCCTTTGGTGATGCCCATCGAGAACAGCACGAGGAACGAATACAGCCCGGTCTTCTCGACCACCAGCCCACGCTCCCAGAGGAATTTACTGACCACGGCCGCCGGAATCCCGCGTTCACTTAGCGCGCCACCTGCCGTCAAGCCTGGCATCACCAGAGTGACTTTGATCGGATCGAGCAGCACGTAATCGTCGGTCACACCGCCAAAGCCATGCCAGTCGGCGTCGGGTTGCAGCAGCCAATCCTCGGTGACCACGCGATCAATGCCTTCCACCGATGGCGGCTGCCAGATGGAAAACCACCAGTCGTCCGCCGCGATGTGCTGGCGCAGATTGGCCAGGGCCCGACGAAAGCTCAGGGCTTCGTCGAACATTTCCTGCAACAGCGAACGCCCGGCCGGCCCTTCCATCATCGCCGAGGCCACGTCCAGCGATGCAATGATGCTGTACTGCGGCGAAGTGGAGATGTGCATCATGAACGCTTCGTTGAACCGGTCGCGATCCAGTTGCCGTGCGCCACCGTCCTGGACATGAATCATCGACGCCTGGCTGAACGCTGCCAGCAACTTGTGCGTGGAGTGCGTGGTAAACACCAGCGGGCTGTCTTCGCTGCGTGAAGTACCCATGCCGTAACGCCCGGCGAAAAACTCGTGGAACGCCGCGTAGGCATACCAAGCCTCGTCGAAATGCAGCACCTCGACGCTGTTGCCCAGGTTTTGCTTGATCAATTCGGCGTTGTAGCAAAGGCCGTCGTAGGTCGAGTTGGTGATCACCGCCAATTTGACCTTCGGCGCTCGCCCCTTGGTCAGCGGGCTGGCGTCGATCTTGGCCTGGATCGACTCGCGGCTGAACTCGCTCAACGGAATCGGGCCGATGATTCCCAGTTCATTGCGCTCAGGGCACAGGTACAACGGGATGGCGCCGGTCATGATGATCGAATGCAATACCGACTTGTGGCAGTTGCGATCCACCAGCACCAGATCATCACGCGCGACCATCGAATGCCAGACGATTTTATTGGCGGTCGAGGTGCCATTGATCACGAAAAAGGTGTGATCGGCGCCGAAATTGCGCGCGGCTCGTGCTTCTGCTTCGGCCAGCGGCCCTGTGTGATCGAGCAAGGAACCCAATTCGGGAACCGACACGGATAAATCCGAACGCAGGGTATTTTCCCCGAAAAACTGGTGAAACGCTTGCCCGACGGGGCTCTTGTGATACGCCACGCCACCGCCGTGGCCCGGTGTGTGCCAGGAATAATTGGAGTCGGCGGTGTGTTGCACCAGTGCCTTGAAAAACGGTGGCAACAGTCCATCCAGGTACTTGCGCGCAGCCCGCGCCACTTGCCGGGCCAGGAACGGCACGGTGTCCTCGAACAGGTAAAGAATCCCGCGCAGCTGATTGAGTTCGGCCATGGCATCAGCCGGGGCGTTTTCCAGGGTCACCTGCTCACCCAGGGCAAAGATCGGCAGATCCGGCGCACGCACTCGCGCCAGGCCAATCAGTTCGGCCATGTTCTGCAATAAATGGGAATGGGCGCTGGCGTCTTCAGCGGCAATTAACATGCACGAGAGGCCGTGATGGGTCGACGCAACTAGCCGCCCTTCGGTGTAATCCACCGCCGAAACAATGCTGAAGCCTTCCTGCTCCAGCTCCCGGGCGATGCCCCGCACGCGATCACCGGCGACGGTGTCGGCCTTGATGTCGCGATGGACGATCAGGACCGGGAATTTCAAATCTTTATACATGGGGCTCAGTGTCCTGAGGCGGCAGACCATGGTCTGCCAATAACCTCAGGGTAGAGGGTTGAAGCGGATGTGGCGAGTGTCGATACATGCACGACCTGTAGCAGCTGCCGAGCACCGCGAGGCTGCGTTCGGTGCGGGCCGCGTTCGGACGGAGCCGTCGTGATATCGGATAGTGCGTTGTTTCAGGAAAACCTCGCGTCCAGGTTTTACGACGGCTACGCCGCCGAACGCAGCCTCGCGGTGCTCGGCAGCTGCTACGGACTCAGGCCTGGGCCTTGGCATCCGCCAGTTGCTGCCACAGCGAAGGCGTGCCGGCGGCTTTAGCGATGGCTTCCAGTCGTGCCACATGCTGGGCCAGGTCATCTTCGCTGGCGCGGATGATTCGGGCGGGGGTGCGGTCGGCCGGCAAGCGACGGATTTCGGTGGCGGAATTGTCCGCACCTTCACCGGAACCATTACCGTCGGACGCATTACCGGCCAGTGACAGGCTGGTCTGGCCGCCGGTCATGGTCAGGTAGACGTCAGCGAGAATCTCGGAGTCGAGCAAGGCGCCGTGCAGTTCACGGCCAGAGTTATCGACGCCATAACGTTTGCACAAGGCGTCGAGGCTGTTGCGCTGCCCGGGGTGACGTTCCCGGGCCATCATCAGGGTGTCCAGGATCGAGCAGTGTTGCGTGATGTCCGCGCGATCGTGCTGGCCCATCAGGGCGAATTCGTTGTTGATGAAGCCAACGTCGAACGCCGCGTTATGGATGATCAGCTGGGCGCCCTTGATGAATTCGAAGAACTCATCGGCCACTTCAGTGAAACGCGGCTTGCCCACCAGAAATTCGTTGGTGATGCCGTGGACGCCGATGGCGCCTTCGTCACTCTCGCGATCGGGTTGCAGATAAACGTGAAAATGCCGGCCCGTCAGGCGCCGACCGATCAACTCGACACAACCGATTTCGATAATCCGGTGGCCGTCGGTCACCGGCATGCCGGTGGTTTCGGTATCGAGTACAACGGATCTGGTGGCCATCAGTGTTCAGCTCTCAACGGGTCAATCGTGCAAAAGCGGCGATGTTAACACGCTCGCGGGATCAGGCGCGCACCGCCAGCTTGATGCTGCGATGCCCTGTGGGAGCCGGGCTTGCCCGCGATGCAGACGCTGCGGACTTTCAGTAAAGCCGCGTCATCGTTCATCGCGGGCAAGCCCGGTTCCCACAGGTGAACGATGGAATCATCAAGCCTGCTTGAACCCGCGCACTTCATCCACGCCACGGTTGGCCAACTGGTCCGCCCGCTCGTTACCGTGGTGACCGATGTGCCCGCGCACCCATTTCCAGGTGACGTTGTGGCGATTGACCTGCTCATCCAGCAACTTCCACAGGTCGGCGTTTTTAACCGGCTCCTTCGCTGCTGTTTTCCAGCCGCGTTTCTTCCAGTTGTCCATCCATTCGTTGATGCCTTTCATCACGTACTGGGAGTCGGTCACCAGCAGCACGTCGCAGGATCGCTTGAGTTCTTCAAGGCCACGGATCGCCCCCATCAGCTCCATGCGGTTGTTGGTGGTGTTGGCCTCGCCGCCCCACAGTTCCTTTTCAACCCCTTTGCACACCAGCAATGCACCCCAGCCACCAGGACCAGGGTTGCCTTTGCAGGCGCCATCGGTAAAGAGTTCTACGCTATCGCTCATGCCAATCTATCCAGAAAATGCGGTGGCTCGTCGATCAGTGACCGACGATGCCCGAGGCCGGGGATTGACCCGGCCGGGAATATAAAAGGGGATTACGGGTCGATACGGCGTCGATTGACCTTGGCCATCGGCAAAGGAATCAGCTTGCCCATCGGTTCGCGCCGCTCCTGACGAAGTGGACGCAGGCCGACCACGATCTTGCGCGCCACCAACAAATAGAAACCGCCACCCGACAGTTGCCAATCACCGGCCTTGCGTTCCCAACCGGCCAGACGAGCCTGCCAGGCAGGTGACGCAAGCGGCGGACGATAGCACCCGAAGCGGCGTTTCTCCAGCGCGAAACCCAACAGGTTCAACCAGTCGGCAACGCGTGAAGGCGAGATGCAACGCGCCTTGCGCATGGCGTCATGGGCGAACACATGACGCAAGCCCCACGTGCTCCAGGGATTGATCCCGATGATAAGCAAGTGCCCGCCGGGCCGCACACTGCTCGCCGCTTCCCGCAGTAACCCGTGGGGTGACAGACAGAAATCCAGGCCATGCTGCAACACCACCACATCGGCGGCGTGCTCGCTCAAGGGCCAGGCCTGTTCTTCACACACGATCTCGACACCGGGCAACGGCGCCCCGAGCCGCACGTTGCGCTGCACCTGGGGTGCCGCCGGCGGGGTCTGGGCCGACGGACCGTAATGCACCAGATAGCCGCCAAAGAAGCGCCCCAACTCGTCTTCGAGCATGCGCCGCTCTTCATCCAGCAAAAATTGCCCGATAGGGCCGGACAGCCATTCACGGGCCGCGCTGATCAAGGCCAGCCACTCGGGATCAGCCTGAGCGAACGCTTTATCGGTCATTGCATTCTCCAACGCGCCAGGAAGTTCTAAGATGCGCCATTGTTTTCCGCTTGGCGAATCCGACGATGATACAGATCAGTGCCCTGCCCGCCTTCACCGACAACTACATCTGGTTGTTACAAGACCACCGCACCCAGCGCTGCGCCGTGGTCGATCCGGGCGATGCCGCGCCCGTGCAGGCCTGGCTTGCGGCGCATCCGGGGTGGGTCTTGAGCGATATTCTGATCACTCATCACCATCATGACCACGTCGGCGGCGTCGAGTCGCTGAAAAAGGCGACAGACGCGACAGTCTACGGTCCGGCCAGCGAATCCATCCCGGCCCGGGATGTCGCGCTCAAGGACAACGACAAGGTCAGCGTGCTGGGCTGGGACTTCGATGTTTTCGCCGTGCCCGGTCATACCCTGGGGCACATTGCCTACTACCATCATGGCCTGCTGTTCTGCGGTGACACGCTGTTTGCCGCCGGGTGTGGACGGTTGTTCGAAGGCACGCCCGAACAGATGCACGCCTCGCTGTCACGCCTGGCCGAATTGCCGGAAGACACACTGGTCTATTGCACTCATGAATACACCCTGAGCAACCTGAAATTTGCGGCAGCTGTCGAACCTGACAATCCGGATACCGCCGAACGCCTGGCCAAAGTCACCCGACAGCGTGAAGCCGGGATCATCACGCTGCCTTCGACGCTGGCCCTGGAAAAGCTCACCAACCCTTTTTTACGGTCCGCTGAAACATCTGTTAAAGAAAAAGTGGACGAACGGATCGGCCCCAATAACCGGGCTCCGAGTGCGGTTTTTGCGGCCTTGCGGGCTTGGAAGGATACGTTCTAAGCCGTCATCCTATTGCAATGAAAATTCTGAATGGTTGACCGCAGGGGGTACCCTTTCTAGAATCTCTCGACATTTTTGCCCGGAACTTACTTCCAGCCAATGTCGTCATCTATTCGTAAAGCCATCAATTCAGACGCATTGACCCGCTTGGCTCAAGCCATAGCGGTGGCTGTGTCCGCCACTCTGGCGGGTTGTTCCAGTCATGTGCCGCAGACCGACGCGTCACATACCCCCAATATTGCCGCCCGAGCCAAACAGAAACCCATTTGGCTCAGCGAAAAACCCTCGCCGCAAGTCCCTCAGGATGTCTGGGAGCGCATGCGCCAGGGCTTCCAGTTGCAGGATGGTCTGGGCGTCAACCCGCGCATCGAGCAACAGCGCCTGTGGTTCGCCAGCAACCCTTCCTTCCTCGAAAACGCCGGCGAACGCGGCAGTCTCTACATTCACTACATCATCGAACGCCTTGAAGAACGCAACATGCCGCTTGAACTGGCGCTGTTGCCGGTGATTGAAAGCGCCTACAACCCGATGGCCTACTCCCGGTCCGACGCAGTGGGTCTCTGGCAATTCATCCCGTCTACCGGGCGCTACTACAACCTGCGCCAGACCCGTTTCTACGACGGCCGTCGCGACATCACCGCCTCGACCACAGCGGCGCTGGACTACCTGACCCGCCTGCACGACATGTTCAACGGTGACTGGATGCTCGCCCTCGCCGCTTACAATGCCGGTGAAGGCACGGTCAGCCGGGCGATCGAGCGCAATGAAAGGCTCGGCCTGCCGACCGATTACTGGAACCTGCCGTTGCCGTCGGAAACCCAGGCCTACGTGCCAAAACTGCTGGCCTTGTCGCAAGTGGTGCTGGCTCCCGAAGCCTACGGCGTGAACCTCAACCCGATCGCCAACGAACCGTACTTCCAGGTCGTCGAAATCAACCAGCGCATGGACCTGTCCAAGGTTGCCGCGGTGGCCAACATCGACGAAGACGAACTGTTCCAGCTCAACCCGGCCTTCAAGCAGCGCACCACGATCGACGGCCCCCAGCATCTGCTGGTGCCAACGTCCAAAGCGCAGTTGCTGACTACCAGCCTGTCGACCATGCGTCCGGAAGAGTTGATCAGCAAGAAGTCGTTCAAACCGGTCTTCGAAGGCGCCGACGAGACTCAAGTCGCCAGCATCAAGCGCGCCTACCGGGTCAAACGCGGCGATAGCCTGGGCTCCATTGCCAAGGCCAACAACGTTGACGTCAAAGACCTGCAGCGCTGGAACAAACTCTCCGGTAAAAATCTCAAGACAGGCCAGACGCTGGTGATGCAGGACACCACCAAGCGCAATAGCGGCCGCGTCAACACGGTCATCGCCGCGAACAGCAAAGCCGACAAGAAGAAACCGCAGACCCAATACAAGGTTCAGCAAGGCGACTCGTTGTACATCGTTGCCAAACGTTTCAATGTCGAGATGCAGCATCTCAAGCGCTGGAACCCGCGCGTCGGCCAGGCGTTGAAGCCTGGACAGATGCTGACGGTGTCTTCACCACGCTAAAAAACAGCCCCTGAAATCAGGGGCTTTTTTTTGCCCGAAAAACGAACCAATCTCTTGTAGCAGCCTGCGTCGGCCGGTCCGCGTTCGGGCGCAGCAGTCGTAAATTCAAACGGCGCGGTATGACTGGAAGACTGTGATTGCCGGATTACGACTGCTGCACAGTCGGACGCAGGCTTCGCCAGCTGCTACAAGGGACCCGTAAGTCCAATTAACCCGGCATTACCCCCTGTCTTTTTCCTGTCGATACAAGCTGTTACTGTACGGCCCACAAAGCCCAAGCCGCCTGGATCGGATCTCTGACTTGAAGCGTCCCCTCCTCCTGCTCCTGATCAGCCTGGCCTTGAGCTCCACCGCAAGCGCGACGATCAGCGAAAGCCACGGTTATGCGCAGTTCGGCACGCTCAAGTACCCGGCCCGATTTACCCACTTCGACTGGGTCAACCCGCAAGCGCCCAAGGGCGGTACATTGCGGGTGATGGCGTTTGGCACCTTCGATACGCTCAATCCTTACACCTTCAAGGGCACGAGCCCGGTGACCACGTCGAATTTCCTGCAATACGGGATCAATGAGCTGAATGAACCGCTAATGGTCGGCACCGGCCAGTACGCACCGTCCGGCGACGAGCCGACTTCCAGTTATGGCCTGATCGCCCAGTCGTTGGAATACACCGAAGACCGCAGTTGGGTGGTGTTCAACCTGCGCCCCGAAGCGCGGTTCCACGATGGTTCGCCAATCACCGCGTACGACGTCGCGTTCTCCTACCGCATGCTGCTCAAGGAAGGTCATCCGCTGTACCGCACCAGCCTTCAGGAAGTGTTGCGCGTCGACATCCTCAACCCGCACCGCGTTCGTTTCGTCTTCAAGCGCGCCGGCAATCCGTTGTTGATCCTGAGGCTGGGCGAATTGCCGGTGATGTCCCGGCACTACTGGAAAGGTCGCGACTTCAAGGCCACTACCTTCGAACCGCCACTGGGCAGCGGGCCGTATCGCATCACCTCGGTAACCCCCGGGCGGCAGATCGTGTTTGAGCGGGTCAAGGATTACTGGGGCAAAGACCTGGCGGTCAATCGCGGCAAGTACAACTTCGATCGTATGGAGGTCGAGTTCTACCGTGACAGCGATGTCGCCTTCGAAGCCTTCAAGGCCGGCGAGTTCGACGTTTACATCGAGCATCAGGCGAAGAACTGGGACAACGGTTACAACTTCCCGGCGGTGCGTCGCGGCGAGGTGATCAAGGTGCAGATCCCGCATCAGATCCCGACCCAGAGCCAAGGCCTGTTCATGAATACCCGACGGCCGACCTTGGCCGAAGTCAAGGTCCGGGAAGCGCTGGGCCTGATGTTTGACTTCGAGTGGACCAACCGAACGCTGTTCAGCGGGGCCTACAAGCGCGCCTTGAGTTATTACCCCAACAGCGAGTTTTCTGCGACCGGGCTGCCCGTTGGTCACGAATGGCTGATGCTCAAGCCGTATCGCGAGCAGTTGCCCGCCAAACTCTTCACCGAGCCGTTCAGCCTGCCGCACACCGACGGCCGCGGCATTCCCCGGGAAACCCTGCGCAAAGCCCTTGGGCTGCTTGCTGAGGCCGGCTGGAAACTCAATGGCCAGCGCATACAGAACGCCGCTGGCCAACCGCTGCGATTCGAGATCCTGCTGGTCAACCCGAACCTGGAGCGCATCCTCCAGCCCTACGTCGAGAACCTCGCCAACATGGGCATCGACGCGCGACTTCGCACCGTCGACCGCGCCCAGTACAAACAGCGCCTCGATCAGTTCGATTTCGACATGATTTTGATGACGCTCAACCAGACCCTCAGCCCGGGTCTGGAGCAGTGGCAGTATTTCCACTCCAGCCAGGTCGGGATCAAGGGCAGTAAAAACTATGCCGGTATCGCCAACCCGGTGGTCGATCATTTGCTTGAACAATTGCTCGCCGCTCAAAGCCGCGACGAACAAGTGGCCGCGGGCAAAGCGCTGGACCGCGTATTGCTGTGGCAGCACTACAGTATTCCCAACTGGTACCTCAATTATCACCGCCTGGCCTACCGTAATCGCCTGGCCTTTGTGACCACGCCGCCCTACACCCTGGGCCTGAGCGCGTGGTGGCTGAAATCTTCGGAGAAAGATCAATGAAACCCGTACGCGCCCTGCTGTTGCAGGCCAGCGGTCTGCTGTTCGCCGGGCTGGCCTGCGCCGCCCCGCAACATGCCGTGACCCTCTACAACGAGCCGCCGAAGTACCCGGCCGATTTTAAATATTTCGACTACGTGAACCCGGATGCGCCCAAGGGCGGGATCTTCCGTCAGGCCGGTTTCGGTGGCTTCGACAGTCTCAACCCGTTTATCAGCAAGGGCGTTCCGGCCGACGACATCGGCATCATCTATGACACCCTCGCCAAACAAGGGCTGGACGAGCCGTTCACCGAATATGGACTGGTGGCCGGCAAGATCGAGAAAGCCCCGGATAACAGCTGGGTGCGTTTCTACCTGCGCCCCGAAGCGCGCTTCCACGACGGCCACCCGATCCGCGCCGAAGACGTGGTGTTCAGCTTCCAGATGCTGACCAAGGACGGCGCGCCGCTCTATCGCGGTTACTACAACGACGTTGCGGAAGCGGTCGCCGAAGACCCGCTGACTGTGCTGTTCAAGTTCAAACACTCCAACAACCGCGAGCTGCCCTTGATTCTCGGCCAGTTGCCGGTGCTCCCGAAACATTGGTGGGCGGACCGCGATTTCAACAAGGGCAACCTCGAAATGCCATTGGGCAGCGGCCCGTACAAAGTCAGCGAGGTGAAGGCCGGGCGCTCCATTCGCTATGAGCGGGTCAAGGATTACTGGGGTAAGGACTTGCCGGTCAATCGC
This sequence comes from Pseudomonas sp. OV226, assembly GCF_003148705.1. Taxonomy (NCBI): domain Bacteria; kingdom Pseudomonadati; phylum Pseudomonadota; class Gammaproteobacteria; order Pseudomonadales; family Pseudomonadaceae; genus Pseudomonas; species Pseudomonas sp. OV226. The sequence goes on from NZ_QGGS01000010.1 coordinate 164,850, forward strand.
GGGTTCTACAACTTCGACGTGATGCTCACCGAGTACTACCGCGACAACACCGTCGCGCTCGAAGCGCTCAAGGCCGGGCAGTTCGATTACTGGCTGGAAATGACCGCGAAGAACTGGGCCAACGCCTACAACGTCCCGGCCGTCACCGAGGGCCGGCTGATCAAGGAACAAATCCCCAACGGCAACCCCACCGGCATGCAGGGTTTTGTGTTCAACCTGCGCCGCCCACTGTTCCAGGATGTACGCGTGCGCAAGGCCCTGGCGCTGCTGCTGGACTTTGAGTGGACCAACAAGCAGTTGTTCAACAGCGCCTATGCGCGCACCCGCAGCTATTTCGAAAACTCGGAAATGGCCGCCACCGGCCTGCCGGATGCCGACCAACTGGCGATCCTCGATCCGTTTCGCAGCCAGATCCCCGCACAAGTGTTCAACGAAGCCTTTGAGAACCCGAAGACGGATGGCAGCGGCATGATTCGCGATCACCAGCGCGAAGCCTATCAACTGCTGCAAGAGGCCGGTTGGCGGATCGTCGATGACAAAATGGTCGATGCCACGGGCAAACCGGTGAAAATCGAATTCCTGCTGGCCCAGACCGAGTTCGAGCGTGTGCTGCTGCCGTTCAAGCGCAATTTGAGCGATCTGGGGATCGACCTGGTCATCCGCCGGGTCGACGTCTCGCAATACATCAACCGCGTGCGCTCACGCGACTTCGACATGATCGTCGGCAGCTTCCCGCAGTCCGGTTCTCCGGGTAATGAACAGCGTGAATTCTGGATGTCGGCCGCCGCCGACAAACCCGGCAGTCGCAATTCGATGGGCCTCAAAGACCCGGTGGTGGACCAGTTGGTCGAGCAACTGATCAACGCCGATTCGCGCAAAAGCCTGGTGGCCCATGCCCGCGCACTGGACCGCGTCCTGCAATGGGGTTATTACGTGATCCCCAACTGGCATATCAAGACGTGGCGCGCGGCGTACTGGAACCACATCGGTCATCCAAAAATTTCACCCAAGTACGACATCGGCATCAACACCTGGTGGATCAAGCCGGATGCGAAACCGGCAATAGAAGTCGAAATCAAACTGCAAGCCGACCCTGTGGGCACGGAGTAATCAGATGCTGGCGTATATTTTTCGGCGACTGCTGCTGATCATTCCGACCTTGTTCGGCATTTTGCTGATCAACTTCGTGATCATCCAGGCCGCGCCCGGCGGCCCGGTAGAGCAGATGATCGCCAAGCTCGAAGGCTTCGAAGGCGCCACCAGCCGCATCGCTGGTGGCGGTGCCGAAGTGTCGGTGGCCGGTTCCGCCTATCGCGGCGCCCAAGGCCTGGACCCGGCGCTGGTCAAGGAAATCGAGCACATGTACGGCTTCGACAAGTCGGCGCCGGAACGCTTGTGGATCATGGTCAAGAACTACGCCTCACTGGATTTCGGCGACAGCTTCTTTCGCGACGCCAAGGTCATCGACCTGATCAAGGAAAAGATGCCGGTGTCGATCTCGCTCGGGTTATGGAGCACGCTGATCATGTACCTGGTGTCGATCCCGCTGGGGATCGCCAAGGCCACCCGGCATGGCAGCCACTTCGACGTCTGGACCAGTTCGGCGATCATCGTCGGCTACGCAATCCCGGCCTTCCTGTTTGCGATCCTGCTGATCGTGGTGTTCGCCGGCGGCAGCTATTTTCACTGGTTCCCGTTGCGCGGCCTGACGTCGAACAATTTCGATGAGCTGAGCATGGGCGGCAAGGTCCTCGATTACTTCTGGCACCTGGCGCTCCCCGTCACCGCGCTGGTGATCGGCAACTTCGCGACCATGACCCTGCTGACCAAAAACAGCTTTCTCGATGAAATCAACAAGCAGTACGTGGTCACCGCCAAAGCCAAAGGCCTGACCCGTCATCGCGTGCTCTACGGCCATGTGTTCCGCAATGCGATGTTGCTGGTGATCGCCGGGTTCCCGTCGGCCTTCATCGGCATCTTCTTTACCGGCTCGTTGCTGGTGGAAGTGATTTTCTCCCTCGACGGCCTCGGCTTGATGAGCTTTGAAGCCGCGATCAACCGCGATTACCCGGTGGTGTTCGGCACGCTGTTTATCTTCACGTTGCTGGGCCTGGTGGTGAAACTCATCGGCGACCTCACCTACACCTTTGTCGATCCGCGCATCGACTTCGAAAGCCGGGAGCATTGAGATGAACCTGTCCCCGCTCAATCGACGACGCTTCGAACTGTTCAAGGCCAACAAGCGCGGCTGGTGGTCGCTGTGGCTGTTCCTGCTGCTGTTTGGCCTGAGCCTTGGCGCCGAGCTGATTGCCAACGACAAACCGCTGGCGGTGCATTACGACAACAGTTGGTACTTCCCGGCGCTCAAGCGCTACCCGGAAACCACGTTCGGCGGCGAATTCCCGCTCGAAGCCAACTACAAGAGCCCGTACATCCGCGAACTGCTCAAGGCCAAGGACGCCTGGGTGCTGTGGGCACCGATTCCGTTCAGCTATCAAAGCATCAACTACGACCTGAAGGTCCCGGCCCCGGCACCGCCATCGGCGGATAACCTGTTTGGCACGGATGACCAGGGTCGGGACGTGCTGGCGCGGGTGATTTACGGCTTCCGGATTTCGGTGTTGTTCGCCCTCACCCTGACCATTTTCAGCTCGATCATTGGCGTGATCGCCGGGGCCTTGCAGGGCTTTTACGGCGGCTGGGTGGATCTGGCCGGGCAGCGTTTCCTGGAGATCTGGTCCGGGCTGCCGGTGCTGTACCTGCTGATCATCCTCGCCAGCTTCGTACAGCCGAATTTCTGGTGGCTGCTGGGGATCATGCTGCTGTTTTCATGGATGAGCCTGGTGGACGTGGTGCGCGCCGAGTTCCTGCGTGGCCGCAACCTTGAATACGTGCGCGCGGCGCGGGCGCTGGGCATGCAGAACGGTGCGATCATGTTCCGCCATATCCTGCCCAACGCCATGGTCTCGACCATGACGTTCATGCCGTTCATCCTGACCGGCGCCATCGGCACCCTGACGGCGCTCGATTTCCTCGGTTTCGGCCTGCCGGCAGGCAGCCCGTCACTGGGCGAACTGGTGGCCCAGGGCAAATCCAACCTGCAAGCGCCGTGGCTGGGCATCAGTGCGTTCGCGGTGCTGGCGCTGATGTTGAGTTTGCTGGTGTTTATCGGCGAGTCCGCTCGCGATGCCTTCGACCCGAGGAAGTGAAATGAATCAGGACAATCTGATCGAAGTGCGCGACCTGGCCGTCGAGTTCGGTATTGGCGAACGGGTACAGCGCGTGGTCGAAGGCGTGAGCTTTGATATCAAGCGTGGCGAAACCCTGGCGCTGGTCGGTGAAAGCGGTTCCGGTAAATCGGTCACCGCCCACTCGATCCTGAGACTGCTGCCCTACCCGCTCGCCCGGCATCCATCCGGGACCATCGAGTACGCTGGCAAAAACCTGCTGAACATGGGCGAAAAGTCCATCCGCCATATCCGTGGCAACCGGATCGCGATGATTTTCCAGGAGCCGATGACCTCGCTCAACCCGTTGCACTCCATCGAAAAGCAGATCAATGAAGTGCTGGGCATTCACAAAGGCCTGACTGGCAAAGTGGCGACCAAACGCACCCTGGAACTGCTGGAGATGGTCGGCATCCCCGAACCGCATAAACGCCTCAAGGCCCTGCCCCACGAGTTGTCCGGCGGCCAGCGCCAGCGGGTCATGATCGCCATGGCCCTGGCCAACGAGCCGGAACTGCTGATCGCCGACGAGCCGACCACCGCACTGGACGTGACCGTTCAGCTGAAAATCCTCGAATTGCTCAAGGAATTACAGGCCCGATTGGGCATGGCGCTGCTGCTGATCAGCCATGATTTGAACCTTGTGCGAAGAATTGCGCATCGCGTATGTGTCATGCAGCGCGGTTGCATCGTCGAACAGGCATCGTGCGAAGAATTGTTCCGCGCGCCGCAGCATCCGTACACTCGGTTACTGCTGGCAGCGGAGCCCAGCGGCACGCCGGCGACCAATATAGTCGGGCCGCCATTGCTGCAAGTCGAGGACCTGAAAGTCTGGTTCCCGATCAAGAAAGGCTTGCTGAAAAAGACCGTCGACCACATCAAGGCAGTGGACGGGATCAATTTCAGCTTGCCGCAGGGGCAGACCCTGGGGATTGTCGGTGAAAGCGGTTCGGGCAAGTCGACGCTCGGTCTGGCGATTTTGCGGCTGATCGGCAGCAAAGGCGCCATCCGTTTTGAAGGCCAGCAGCTAGACTGCCTGACGCAGCAACAGGTCAGGCCGCTGCGGCGGGAGATGCAGGTGGTGTTCCAGGACCCGTTTGGTAGCCTGAGCCCACGGATGTGCGTGAGCCAGATCGTCGGCGAAGGCCTGCGGATCCACAAGATGGGCACCGAGGCACAACAGGAACAAGCGATTATTGAAGCGCTCAAGGAGGTAGGTCTGGACCCGGAAACCCGGCACCGCTACCCCCACGAATTTTCCGGCGGGCAACGGCAGAGAATCGCCATTGCCCGGGCATTAGTGTTAAAACCGGCGTTGATTTTGCTGGACGAGCCGACCTCGGCCCTCGACCGCACCGTACAACGCCAAGTGGTGGAGCTGCTGCGTTCACTGCAAACCAAGTACAACCTGACGTATTTGTTTATCAGCCATGACCTGGCTGTCGTTAAAGCGCTGAGCCACCAGTTGATGGTGGTCAAGCATGGCCAAGTGGTCGAACAGGGAGACGCGCAAAGTATCTTTGCCGCCCCCCAACATCCGTATACACAGCAGTTGCTGGAAGCCGCTTTTTTGGCACCAGCCACTGCGCAATAACCTGAAAGAGGAGCAACACATGGGTTTTCTCGCCGGTAAGCGCGTACTGATCGTCGGTGTCGCCAGCAAGCTGTCCATCGCATCCGGCATCGCTGCCGCCATGCATCGCGAGGGCGCTGAGCTTGCCTTCACTTATCAGAACGACAAGCTGAAAGGTCGTGTCGAAGAATTCGCACAAGGCTGGGGCTCGAGCCCTGAACTGTGCTTCCCGTGCGACGTGGCCAGCGATGAAGAAATCGCCAAGGTCTTCGAAGCACTGAGCAAGAAGTGGGACGGCCTGGACTGCATCGTGCACTCCGTCGGCTTCGCCCCGGGCGACCAACTGGACGGCGACTTCACCGAAGCCACCACCCGCGAAGGTTTCCGCATCGCTCACGACATCAGTGCCTACAGCTTCGTGGCCCTGGCCAAGGCCGGTCGCGAAATGATGAAAGGCCGCAATGGCAGCCTGCTGACCCTGTCGTACCTGGGTGCCGAGCGCACCATGCCGAACTACAACGTAATGGGCATGGCCAAGGCTTCGCTGGAAGCAGGCGTGCGTTACCTGGCCGGCTCCCTGGGCCCGGACGGCACCCGCGTCAACTGCGTCTCGGCTGGCCCGATCCGCACCCTCGCCGCTTCCGGCATCAAGAACTTCCGCAAGATGCTGGCCGCCAACGAAGCGCAAACCCCGCTGCGTCGCAACGTCACCATCGACGAAGTCGGCAACGCCGGCGCCTTCCTGTGCTCGGACCTGGCGTCCGGCATCAGCGGCGAAATCATGTACGTTGACGGTGGCTTCAACACCACTGCAATGGGTAGCCTCGAAGAGTAATCTTCGGCTAGCCACTCAAAGGCTCGCCAACAATCAGGCTGTGTGAAAGTCTGGTGATTTGTTGGCTGGTTAAAGAAAGCGCCCGTATCGCTAGATACGGGCACTTTTTTATGCGCGATACCCAACGTCAACCCTTCTCCCAGAGTAATACCCCATGCGGCTAGACACATGAGTTAAATAACTGTCAACTTTGAATCCCAAGAATAAAGGAACTATAGGCGTCCGCCATATGAACCATGATAATTCTTTGAGTGTTACTTTGTATAAAGCCGTCTCCTACCGAACCTTCACCATATTTGACGATGCCCTGATCGCCAAACTCTTCATCAAGGACTCCTTCATTTTTTACACGTATAAGATGAGGCCACCATTGCCCCTCATATGTCGTAACAGCCAGGATAATTTTCCCATCTGACTGAACCGAGAGAACCTCTGGGTAATTCGCTACTTGATCAAGATCGATCAACAGGGTAGTCGCATTGTTAAATGTCGGATCCAGCAAACCTTCGGCTGTCAACCTGGTTACCAAGACAAGACTTTTCTCGGATGGGCGAAGATGTGTTCCTAACACGATGATTCTGTTTTCATGCACAATCATTTTATAAGCGTGGCTAAAGATGGACTCCTCCCAATAACCACTCTTGCCAAAACCCTGATCAAGTCTGCCATTACGCATGTAACATGCCAACGATGCTCTTGAGTTCGCCTCATGGCCCAAGACTCGGTTAAGGGTTGTGCCGACGATTATTTTCTGGTCCTGCAGAACGGCTATGCTTCTTACTTCCGTGTCTTGGCCATTAACTCTTACGTCAATATAACCCCGAACACCGAATGTCAGATCTGGCGAACCGTCGTCATTGAGGCGATGCAGTCGTCCCGCTTGATAGATGGAATCCCCGTGTTCGTCAACTACCTGATAATTGGATACCAGCAAGATCCTGCCGTCGACCTGCAGGCGCGCAGTGGGTTCGAAAAGACCCATGCGAACGTGCTCTGGGTCTTCGGGAAATGGAAGAAATCTCGTACCGAAGATCAAATCAGGACTGCCATTGGGGTGAAATCGCGTGATAGCGGTACGCCACATAAAAATTGTCTTTTGTGAGATACCCATCACCAACAATTTTCCATCTTGCTGCCGTAACAGCTGAAACGCCAATGACGTCTCGCCACGTTCAAACTGCCAGGTCACAGCACCGTTGACCCCGAAGCTCAGATCAGGTGAACCATCCGCAAAGGCGCGACGCAAACGACATTCCTTTGATACGTTTACAACATAGACAATGCCACCTTCATCTTCTATGGCTACTTTTGCGTGTCCTAAGTCGGAAACTATAATCCTGCCGTTATTGGCGAAGTCTGGATCCAGATCCCCTGCTTTTTTAGGTGTGTGTTTTTCTGATTGAGCCATCTTTCAATCCTCTGGAAAGTTAGCTGGAACTTCAGTCAGAAAGACTACCAACCTAGGCAATATGGGAAGTATTGGTACAGGTCACATCTGAGCACTGAGCAGCAACGCCGTCTACTGTCATAAATAACAGTAGACAGGCTTTAAATTTTAATTTTCGATTTAGTAAATCAGTTTCTCACAGGGGATATAGTTGTAACCTGATGCAGCCATGCGCAAACAACTGCACTTTGTTTAGCCATTGAAAAACCCGCCTGCCCCGGCGGGTTTTTTATGCCTGGGATTTCAGGGTTGATGAATCCCCTGTGGGAGCGGGCTTGCCCGCGAAGGCGGACTCACGATCAAAATGGATGCCAACTGACACACTGCTATCGCGGGCAAGCCCGCTCCCACAGGGGTTATGTGTTTAGTCGTTAGTGAGGCAATCGGCAAACAACTGCTGAATCGGCTGCATCCGCTGGCTGTAACGCTGCAACAACACCATCTCCCGATAGAACGTCAGTTCGCCCAACCGGATGATCCGGACCTTCGCCCCATACTCAAGCCACAGCCCCGCCTCCGGCAGCAGCGATACGCCCAGCCCGCACTCGACCATTTTCACGATCGCTTCCAGCTCATCCAGTTCCAGCGCCACTTGCACGTCAATCTGCTGTTCGCGCAAAAACCGCGTCACCAGGCGACCGCCGAACGAGTTACGGTCATAGCGCACATGGGGATGGCTCGCGAGGATCTGCAACGGGTCATCGCCCTCCAGCGCCGTCGGCACGATCAACACAAACGGCTCCCGGCGAATGACCTGTGCCGACAGTTCCTTGGGCAGCTCAAACGGCGGCTTGATCAGAATGGCCAAATCCACTTCACCGGTGTCCACCTGACTCAACAGATTCAACGACACACCCGGCACCAGTTTCGGCTCCAAAAGCGGCGCTTGCTGGCGCAATCGCAACAGTGCCTGGGGCAACAATCCAGTCTGGGCGGTGGCCACCGCACCGATTTTCAACTCACCGCGAAACTCGCTCACATCGTCACTGACCGCCATGCGGCTGAACGTGTCCAGCATCTCCTTGGCCATCGGCAATGCCCGTTGCCCGGCGGCATTGAGAATCGCCTGACGCCCGGTACGGTCGAACAAACGTATACCCAACGCCTGCTCAAGATTGCGCATTTGCGCGCTGACCGCTGATTGCGTGAGGCCAATGTGCATGCCGGCAGCCGCAAAAGTGCCGTAACGCGTGACGGCAATAAAGGTTTTCAATTCCCGCAGCATGGCAGTCTCGATTGATCGAAATAATTTGAGCTCGACGCAAAAACTATCGTCTTTCAATGAAAAAGCACAGCGCTAAACTCTGCCTCAACTCCTGACTATCTGAGGCCTGTGCGATGCAACTGTCCCCTTTTCACTTGGCGATTCCAGTGTATGACCTGAGCGCTGCGCGCTCTTTCTACGGCGAAGTGTTTGGCCTGGAAGAAGGTCGCTCCAGCGATCATTGGGTCGATTTCAACTTTTTCGGCCATCAATTGGTGATTCACCTGGCGCCGAAAAACGCCTCTCAGGAAGCGGCGCACACCAACGCCGTGGACGGCCATAACGTGCCGGTTCCGCATTTCGGCGTGGTGTTGAGCATGGGTGAATGGGAGGCGCTGGCGCAGCGTTTGACGGCGTTGGGCACGCAGTTCGTGATCGAACCTGGCATTCGCTTTCAGGGCCTGGTGGGCGAGCAAGCGACGATGTTTTTGTTCGACCCTTGCGGCAATGCGCTGGAATTCAAGGCATTCAAGGACCTGAGTCAGTTGTTTGCCAAGTGAATACGTCCGCCTCGGCCAGCAGCCCTTCGATTGAGCCGTGACGCAGGGCGTCGTATTCGATCTGGCCGATACTGAAACGCATGTCGTTGGCGCGATGGGCCGCGGCATTGCGCTCGGCAAGGATTTCTTCAAGACGGGCCTCGATCGCTTCCCTGTCGACCGCGCCTGAACCGGTGAGCAACGCGGCAAACTTATCGCTGCCGAGGCGACCGATCACATCGCTTTCGCGGAAGGCAATGCGCAGCACATCAGCGAAGATTTTCAGCGCTTTATCGCTCGCGGCCCGGCCATACAGGTAGTGGGTGCGTTTGAAGTCATCAAGGTTGAACAGCAACAACGTGGCCGGTTTCTCCAGTTGTTGGCAAGCGTCCAGCCCTTGTTGGGCCAGCGCGGTAAACCCGTGACGATTGGGGAGCAAGGTCAGCTCGTCCATGCTCGCCATCTGCACGCCCGTCAGCTCTTGCTCGGCCTTGCGGGCCAGGTCACGCAGCCATTCCCGTTCTTGTTGCGGCGAGCGTACGGGAACGGCGCCAGCACCTGGCTTGACCGGTTTGCCTGGAATTAGCATGACTCACTCCGTTGGCGGGTATGGTCTTTAGAGTCGGCCATACCGGCATTGACTCCCCGTTACGGACCGCCGGTCAACTGCCCAGCAGCGGACACGGCCCTCCAGCCTCCGCCCACAGTTTGAACTGTGTGACGAAGATATCGTGAGGCACCGCCACCGGCGCCCTCCCCACTCCCGGATTCCAGCCCCAAAGCACCAGTTTGTCTTCGCTGACATGTTTAATCAGTGCCGTAAAATCACGGTCGCCATTGCTCGCGCGATCCTTGATCAATGCGCAGAGCCTGTCGGCCGGCAGCCCGATCCAGGCCATTTTGTGCGCAGCGGGCGGTAGGCTCCAGTGCGGCGCCCCCGGTGGCACATGCGGCCCGTAACTGGCGGGCGCATTGGTTTCGGCATGACAGGTCGCACAGGGCAACCCGGCGGCGCCTTTACCATCCATCCCGCGCACCACATTCATCGCGTGAGGCGTACCCGCGTCGAACTGCAATGGGGAATCCCCAGGGATATGACAATTCTGGCAGCGGGGGCTCTGGAAGACTTTTTGCACGGTTTCAAACGCCTGCAAGGCCTCGCGGTCATCGGCGAACACGTGCGAGGCGTAGGCTACGAGACAGATAAGGATCGCCGTCCCAAGCAACCAATGATGTCGTTTCATCTCACACCCCCGACAACTGCAACGGCAATTCCCGCAGACGCTGCCCGGTCAGGGCAAACACCGCGTTGGCCACCGCCGGTGCAACGGGCGGCACACCGGTCTCGCCGATGCCGCCAGAGCGTTCGGTGCTCGGCACGATATGCACTTCGACCACCGGCATTTCGTTGAGCCGCAGCACCTGATAGTCGTGGAAATTGGACTGCACCACTTGCCCGTTCTTGAGCGTGAGTTTGCTGTGCAAGGCGAAGCTCAGGCCGAAGGTGACGCAGGATTCCATTTGCGCCGCGATGCTCATCGGGTTGACGGCAATCCCGCAGTCCACCGCGCACACCACGCGGTGGACCCGGATGGCCAGGTTGTCCTGAGACACCTCGGCGACGTGCGCAACGTAACTGCCGAAAGATTCATGCACCGCCACGCCCAGGGCGTGGCCGTCCGGCAGTGGCGCCTTCCAGTTGGCTTTCTCGACCGCCAGGTTCAGCACCCCCAAGTGCCGCGGGTGGTTTTTCAGCAAGGTCCGTCGGTATTCCACCGGGTCCTTGCCCGCTGCGTCGGCCAGTTCATCGATCAATGACTCCATGACGAACCCCGTGTGGGTGTGCCCGACCGACCGTAGCCACAAGACGCTGATTCCGGTTTTCGGCGAGTGCAAATCAACCTGATGATTGGCCAGGTCTTCGATATACGGGCTGTCGGCGACACCTTCGACCGAGGTTTTGTCGATGCCGTCCTTGACCATGGTGGCTTCAAGCAGGGTGTCGGCCATGATCGATTGCCCGACCATCGCGTGTTTCCAGGCGATCGGCATGCCGTCGGCATCCAGACCGATTTTTGCCTGATGCAGGAACATCGAACGGTAGTAACCGCCGCGAATGTCATCCTCGCGCGCCCACACGGTTTTCACCGGTGCGCCTGCGGCTTTCGCGACCTGCACCGCTTCGGCGACAAAATCCGAGGTCGGATTGGCCCGACGCCCGAAGCCGCCACCGAGGAACTCGGTATGAATCTCAACTTGTTCGGGTTTGAGCCCGGTAATTTTGCCGGCGATCATTTGGTCCAGCGTCTGAAACTGCGTGCCGGTCCAGATCTCGCATTTGTCCTTGGTTATTTTCACCGTGCAATTGAGCGGTTCCATCGGCGCATGGGCCAGGTACGGCACGCTGTATTCGGCGTCGACAGACTTGACCGCTTTGCTCAACGCCGCGCTGGCATCGCCGGCCTTGCTGGCGGAAATACCGGGCGTGGCCGCCAGTTTGCGGAAGCTTTCCAGCAGCTTCTGGCTGTCGAGCCCCGTGTTCGGCCCCGGGTTCCAGTCGATCTTCAGTGCGTCGCGCCCCAGCTTTGCAGCCCAGTAGTGATCGGCAATCACCGCGACGCCCGTGGGCACTTGCACCACTTTATGCACGCCGGGCACCGCCAGCGCTTCGGCGCCTTCAAAGGACTTGACGCTCCCGCCGAAGTACGGCGAACGCGCAACCATGGCCGTCATCAAGCCGTCGAACTGCACGTCCATGCCGAACTTGGCGCGGCCGGTGATTTTTTCTGGCGTGTCCAGGCGCTTGGTGGGTTTGCCGATGACCTTCCAGTCCTTGGCTTCCTTGAACTTGATCGAGGCAGGGTCCGGCACTGGCAACTTGCCGGCGTCATCGGCCAGTTCGCCGTAGGTTGCTTGCTGATCGCCGGCAAAGACCACACCGGACTCGGTACGGATTTGCGAAGGCGCGACGTCGAAGCGCTTGGCCGCCGCTTCAACCAGCATCAGGCGGGCGGCTGCGCCGGCCTGCCGATAGCGGTCGAACTCCATCCACGTCGAGGTCGAACCGCCGGTGATTTGCATGCCACCGAAAGCGGGCATCCCGTACTCGGCCGCAGAGGCCGGTGAGTGTTCGACGCGGATTTTCGACCAATCAGCGTCCAGTTCTTCGGCGATCAACATGGTCAGGCCGGTCCAGATACCCTGGCCCATTTCCGAGTGACCCAGCAGCACCGTGACGCTGTTGTCGTTGCCGATCCGCAAAAAGGCATTGGGCGCAAACACATCGCCTTGATTCTCCGCACCCAAGGCAAAACGATGGGCACCGGGGATGACAAACGCCACCACCAGACCACCGCCCAACAGGGCACTGCCCTTGAGAAAACCGCGACGTGAACTCTCCAGGATGCTGTTCATTGTTCGGACTCCCCTAGCCTGGCATCAACCTATCTCGGCGGCGCGTTTGACTGCCGCGCGGATCCTTGGGTACGTGCCGCAACGGCAGATGTTGCCGGAGAGCGCCTGATCGATGTCGCTGTCAGTGGGTTTGGGGATCTTCGCCAGCAATGCAGCGGCGGACATGATCTGCCCGGACTGGCAGTACCCGCACTGGACCACATCAAGCTCGGCCCACGCTTGCTGCACCGGGTGCGAACCGTCGGTGGACAGGCCTTCGATGGTGAGGATTTTCTGCCCATGGGCCACAGCGGTGGCGGGTGTGATGCAGGAACGCAACGGCGCACCGTCGACGTGCACGGTACAAGCGCCGCACTGGGCCATTCCACAGCCGAATTTGGTGCCGGTCAGATGCGCGACATCACGCAGGACCCAGAGGAGCGGCATGTCCGCCGGGACATCCAGTTCCTGATCCTGACCATTGATGTTGAGGGTCAACATGGCGAAGTTCCTCAGACTCACGGTGTCCTGAAGGGCGTCGCTGTGACGGTCGACTGTCTACGCGCGCCTTTGGGTTATCCCTTCAGCTAAGCGCAAATTGCCGGGCGAGACCGGTTCATCGACCACCGGTCACGCAGTAAGACCGAAGTATCCGGCTCTGTAGCAGCTGTCGAGCCCGCGAGGCTGCGTCCGGCGACGCAGTCGTCGTAATCACTGCGAGCACGGTGTAACTGATACACCGCAGTGTCTGGCTTCACGACGACTTCGTCGCCGAACGCAGCCTCGCGGGCTCGGCAGCTGCTACGGGGGGTTTAGAAGTCAGTGGACACCGACACTTCACGCCATGCCTGCAGCTCTGCGGCAACAAAGGTTTTTTTGGCTTCAATCGCCGCCACACAGTCACTGCCCAGCGGCAGGCGCAGCGGCGCATTTTGTGATTCCACCAAGGTGATCATGGTCTGCGCGAGTTTGTCCGGATCACCCGGCTGATTGAGGGTCACAGCCTTGGCGATTTGGCGCACCTGACCCGCCGTGCCGTCGTAGTCGCCAATCGAGGACGGGGATTCGACCAATGAATTACCTTCGAGGAATTCAGTACGGAAGTAGCCGGGCTCCACCACGGTCACTTTGATGCCCAGCGGCGCCAACTCGGCATGCAACGCCTCGCTCAAGCCTTCGACGGCAAATTTGGTCGAGCAATACACGCCGAAACCCGGCCCCGACGCGTAGCCACCCACGGACGAGAGATTGATCACATGTCCATTGCGAGCGGCGCGCATGTGGGGCAGAACGGCACGGGTGACATTCAACAGGCCGAACACATTGGTTTCGTACAGGCGCCGGACTTCATCGGCACTGGCTTCCTCGACCGCTCCGAGCAATCCGTAACCGGCGTTGTTGACCAGCACGTCAATGCGCCCGAAGTGTTCAATGGCTGTATTGGCGACGGCAGTCAGCCATGCGATCAAGCTGTTGGAACGTCGTACCGGTGTGCTGTTGTTTCAGCGCACCACACGCCGGGTCGCCTTGACCGAGGCCGGTGCCAATCTGTTTGCTCGCTTGCGTCCGGCGGCCAACGAGATCGATGAAGCGCTGGCGATGCTCGGCGGTTTCCGCGATCAACCGATGGGCACGCTGCGCATCACCGCGCCACGGTTGTCCGGCGCTTTATTGATCGAGCCGCTGATTCCGCTGTTTCGCCAGGCGTATCCGCAAGTCAGCCTCGATATCTCCCTGGACGATGCCACCGTCGACTTGATGACCGGCGGTTTCGACGCGGGGATCTAACTCGGTGAGTCCATAGAGAAAGACATGATCGCCGTGCGCCTGACATCGGATTTGCAGTGGTCGGTGGTGGGCTCGCCGGCCTACTTCGCCAAGGCTGGAAAACCGCTCAGCCCCGAAGACCTGACCGGACATGAATGCATCGGCTTTCGCTTCTCGACCTCCGGCAGCGCTCACCGCTGGGAGTTTCGCCGTAACGAACGAGATTTTACGGTAGGCGTCGAGGGCGGGTTGACGGTCAATGATCGCCGGCTGCTGATCTCTGCCGCCCGCAATGGCTAGGGATTGGCGTATGCCTGCGATCTGGAGATCATCGACGAATTGGCGACGGGTCAGTTGGAGCGCGTGCTGCAACCGTTTGTCCCTCTGAGCACGGCCTTGTACCTGTACTTTCCGAGCCGTACACAGACACAGCCAAAACTGCGCGCCTTCATCGATCTGGCCACCCGGTGGATCGCCGACCAGCGCTTCCTCAACCGCTAGTTCCGGGCTTTCCAGCCGGCCTCAAACCACCGCAGGAGTCAGGCCTTTGCTCAACCGATATTGGGCCAGCAGGCGCATGACGTAGCCAATCTTGAGGAACGTAGGCCCGATGATGGTCATGGCATGCATCGACACCAGCAGCACAATCGACATCGGACCGGCGTACAGATAGGCGCCGTAGATACCGGCAAACAGCATGGTCAGGCCAGCACCCAGCACTTTGCTCGACAGGTGCAGAACGTTCAGCGGGTTATTGAAAAAATCGAACATTTTGTCGTACTCCTGAATCAGATCAGTTGTACGTAGGACGTATCAAGTCTCGCGCCAAGTAGTGACCCATTTAAAATCAATGACTTGAAGAAATACGAGTCATATCGACCACGGCACAAATTAGTCGATATGACCATGATCCAAGTCAATATGACTTCATTTTTTCAGCCAGTTGTCGATCTACGGTCCAACCAAGTGGCGACAGGCTGACTACGCTGATAGTCCAGCATGAGTAACCCGTAGAGGAGCGCCACCATGCATCGCGTGCAAAAACTGACTCCGTGCCTCTGGTTCGACACTCAGGCCGAAGAGGCGGCGAAATATTACTGTTCGATCTTCGATCATTCAAAAATCACCGGCACCACCCATTACGGCAAGGCCGGCCAGGAAGTTCACGGCATGCCCGAAGGGTTGGTGCTGACGGTCAGCTTCGAGCTCGACGGGCAACCTTTTACCGGCCTCAATGGCGGCCCGCATTTCAAGTTCAATGAAGCGGTATCCTTCCAGGTCAATTGCCAGACCCAGGAGGAAATCGACTATTACTGGGGCGAGCTCTCCAACGGCGGCGACTCACAGGCCCAGCAGTGTGGCTGGCTCAAGGACAAATTCGGCCTGTCCTGGCAAATCGTGCCGATTCCGTTCATGGAGATGCTGAATAATCCGGACACGACCAAGTCCCAGCGCGCCATGCAGGCCATGATGCAGATGAAAAAACTCGACATTGCCGAGCTGCAACGAGCCTTTGACGGCGAGAGCTAATACACTCCAGGGCTGACCTGTCGAGGACGCCGAAGATGAAGCACGCTGCTGCCAAAAACGCCGACAAAGCCCCGCGCTTCTGGCGTGATGAAGCCCTGCCTTTCATCGAGGCCCGCGCGATCGCCGACGGCCGCGAAGTCTGCTACACCCGACACGCCCACGAGCATTTTTCCATCGGTGCGATTACCGCCGGGTGCAGCACTTACCACCATGAGCAATCGGCGTTTCAGGTCAGCGCCGGTACCGTGGTGCTGATGAATCCCCATGACGTGCACGCCTGCAATCCAATCGACGATCAGCCATGGTCGTACCTGATGCTGTATGTCGAGACGCCGTGGCTGACCGATTTGCAGCATCAGCTCGGCTTCAACCAGGACTCGGCGTTCCGGCGGTTTTCCACCACCCATACCCGCGATCCACAGCTGTTTGTCGGCCTGCAAAAGCTCTACGAAATATTGGTCGATCCCGAACAGGATGTGCTGCGAAAACACAGTGCGGCGGTGGAGTTTTTTACCGATGTGCAACAGCGACTCGAACCGCTCGACCTCCCGTTGCGCGAACCCAATTTCAAGCTCGAACGGGCCGCCGACTACATCCGCGACAACTGCACGCACCTGCTCAAGCTTGAAGACATCTGCGAAGCGGCGCAGTTGTCACCGTCCTACTTGATCCGCGCCTTCAAACAGCATTACGGCATGACGCCTCACACGTTCCTGGTCAACCGGCGTATCCAGTTCGCCCGGGATCAATTGCGTAACGGCAAGTTGATCGCCGATGTCGCGCTGGAAGCCGGGTTTGCTGATCAGGCGCATTTTCAGCGGGCATTCAAACAGCACCTGGCCGCGACACCGGGACAATATCGCGGCTGATCAGGGCAGTAACAGATACACCGCACACACGGCCAACAGCACCGCCATGGTCCGGTTGAACAGGCGCATGCCCGCCGGGTAGCTCAAGTAGCCGCGCAAAAATGTCCCGGCATACACCCAGCAACCCACCGACACATAACAGATCACCAGATACACCGCCGCGAACTGCCACACCAACCGTGCCTCACCGTCCGCGACGAAGGCGCCCATCCCCGCCACACACGCCAGCCACGCCTTGGGGTTGAGCCATTGCATGACTGCGCCGTATAACATCGACGGCGCCCGGCCCGTCGCGTTGGCGTCGAGACGGCCATCGTCCGCCGCCAGTTTCCAGGCCATGAACAACAAGAACGCCACGCCCGCCAGTTGCACCACCCGCGTCAGCGCCGGCCACAACCGCAAGACCTCATGCAACCCCAGCCCCATCAGCACCAGCAACAAAACGAACCCCAGCGTTGCCCCGGCGACATGCCGTTGACTGGCGCGAAAGCCGTACTGCGCGCCCGAACTCAACGCCACAATGTTCACCGGCCCCGGCGTTATCGACGCGACCAGGGCAAACGTTGCCATGGAGATAATCAGACTCATCGCACACCTTCTTCAATTCAGGGAAATCAGCGCCCACGGTAACGAGCACCCAACCCTGCGTATTGAAGAAAACTGCCTAAAGCATTGGCACGTTTTTGTAGCAGCTGGCGAAGCCTGCGTTCGGCGGTGCAGCCGTCGTCAGACCCGACGACTCGGTGTTTCAGGTACGACGTGCATTCAGGTTTTACGACGGCTGCGCCGCCGAACGCAGCCTTCGGCAGCTGCTACAAGGGACGGGCGTTGACTCAATCGTCCTCGTGTAGCTTGATGCCCCGGGAATGGAGCACATGCGGAACGACCAGCACCAGCAGCGTCAATGCGAGGAACGACGCGGCGATGGGTTGGGTAAAGAAGGTCGTCCAGTCGCCCTGACTGATCGACAAGGCGTTGCGCAACTGCTTCTCCGCCATCGGCCCCAGCAGCATGCCCACGATCACAGGCGCCACGGGAAAGTCGAAACGGCGCATCAGCACCCCGCCCCAACCGATGCCAAGCATCAGCAACAGATCAAACGAAGAGTGGCGCATCCCGTACACGCCGATGGTGGCAAACACCAGGATGCCGGCGTTCAAATAGGGCCGGGGGATTTGCAGCAACTTGACCCATAGCCCCACCAGCGGCAGGTTCAGCACCAGCAGGATGACGTTGCCGATGTACAGCGAGGCGACAAGGGTCCAGACCAGGTCGCCCGAGGTCTGGAACAACATCGGGCCCGGTTGCAGGTTGTAGTTCTGGAACGCGGCCAACAGGATCGCCGCTGTGGCGGAGGTCGGGATGCCCAGGGTCAGCAGCGGCACCAACGAACCGGTCGCGCTGGCATTGTTGGCCGCTTCGGGGCCGGCGACCCCTTCAATCGCGCCCTCGCCTTTGCTGCCGGCAAACTCTTTCGGGTATTTACTCAGCTTGCGCTCGGCCGAATAGGACAGAAACGTCGGAATCTCGGCACCACCCGCCGGAATCGAGCCGAACGGAAAACCGATCAACGTGCCGCGCAGCCAGGCCGGAACCGAGCGTTTCCAGTCGGCGTGGGTCATCCACAACGAAGACATGCGATGCCGGCCGCTGGTTTCTTCTCTCTGGTAGAGCAGGCTGTACAACGCCTCCCCCACCGCAAACAAACCGACCGCCACCAACACCACTTCGATGCCGTCCACCAGTTCCGGCACGCCCAGCGTGTAGCGGGCGATGCCAGAGGTCGAGTCCAGGCCGATCAACCCGATAGTCAGGCCAACCCCCAGTGAGGCAAAACCGCGCAGCATCGATGCGCCGAGTACCGCCGACACGGTGGTGAACGACAACACCAGGATCGCAAAATATTCCGCTGGACCAAATTTCAGCGCCAGCGTGGCCACCACGGGGGCGAACAGCGTCAGCAGGATGGTGGCGATGGTCCCGGCGACAAATGAACCGATGGCCGCGGTGGCGAGTGCCGGCCCGGCCCGACCGTTGCGGGCCATCAGGTTACCTTCCAGCGCTGTGACCATGGAGGACGACTCCCCCGGCGTGTTGAGCAGGATGGAGGTGGTCGAGCCGCCAAACTGTGCGCCGTAGTAAATACCGGCGAACATGATCAACGCTCCGGTGGGATCAACCTTGGCCGTGATCGGCAGCAACAGCGCCACCGTCAGTGCCGGACCGATACCGGGCAACACGCCGATCGCCGTACCGAGCAGGCAGCCGATAAATCCCCACATCAAATTGATCGGCGACAACGCGGCGGAAAACCCCATCGCCAGGCTTGCAAGAATATCCACCGGATTGCACTCCTTCGGGCCGGATCAGAGCCAAGCGTTGATAAGGGGCGGCAGGGAAACGCCGAGCCCGACGTTGAACAGCCAGTAAATCGGTAGCGTCAAGGCAATGCCGATGGCCAGGTCCCGAAGCGGATGGCGACTGCCGAACCCACGTGCCGAACAGGCAAACAGCAACCCGGCCGAGAGGACGAAGCCGATGAGGTTAATCAACAACGCAACCCCCACCAGCCCCGCCGTCACCCAGGCGGCACCGAGCTTGCCGGCGGGCAGCACCTTGGCCGACTCGTCATTGTGGTCCGCCAATTCGCGAAACCCACCCGTACTGGCCTGGTAACTCAAGAGCAAACCGACGACACCGAGGAACACCGCCAGCCCCATGGGATAGACATGAGCGCCCAAAATCACGAAGCCCCTTTCAGGAGGAAACCGCCAGGCACCGAACGCCAGAACGCCACTGATGGCGATGAGGCCAAGGCCAATCGCCAACTGTGGCACCACGATGGTACGGGGTCCGCTCATGTCAAATCAGCCCGACTTTGACCAGCATCTCCCGTAGGCGCACGTGTTCTTCGTCAACAAACTTGCCGAATTCATCGCCGGTCAAAATACTCGGCGACCATGCGTTGATTTGAATATTGTCCTGCCAGGATTTGCTCTTGGCGGCAGCCACCACGGCGTCGGTCAGTGTCTGGCGCTGCTCGGGGCTCAGGCCTGCGGCGCCGTAGACACCGCGCCAGTTGCCGATCGTCACGTCGTAGCCCTTCTCTTTGAGGGTCGGTGCATCGATCCCGGCAACGCGTGCCGGAGCACCAATGGCGAGCACACGGAACTGGCCGGCCTTGATGTATTGGCCCAATTCCGCATACCCCCCGGTGATCACTTTGATCTGGCCGCCCAATGCCTGGGCAACCACTTCGCCTCCACCGCCGGTAGCGATGTAGTTGACCTTATCGACCGGGATATTCATTTTGCCGGCCAGTTCGGCGATCCCGATGTGATCGATCGAGCCCTTGGAACCACCACCCCAGGTGATGCTGGTCGGTTTGTCTTTAAAGGCTGCAAGCAGCTCTTCAAGGGTTTTGAACTCGGATTCCTTGCGCACGGCAATCACGTTGTACTCCGTGAACAGTCGGGCAATCGGCGTCACGTCCTTCAAGGTGATTTGCGGTTTGTTTTGCTCAATGCCCGCGACCATGATTGCGCCGACCACCAGCAACGCTTCGCCATCACCCTTGGTGCTATTGGCAAACTGCGCCAGCCCCAGCGTACCGCCGGCGCCGCCCTTGTTTTCGTAGGTGGCGCTTTTGGCGACACCGGCTTCGATCAAGGCTTTGCCCAACTGGCGGGCAGTCTGGTCATAGCCGCCACCGACCGACCCCGGGGCCATGAACTTAACGGTGTCCAGCGCCATGGCAGGTGTCGAGAGCGCGGCAGCGGTAATAGCCACGGCAACGGCATAATTGAAGCGGCGGATCGCAGCGAACATAAGCAGTCTCCAGATCTTGTTTTTGTGAGTGCTGATTAAATCTCGCCCAAGCGCAAGCGTTGCTCACTGAACAGGCGTCTGTGAACAAGCGTAGGTCATGGTTTTGATAGGTGGTGTGCGTTTACCGAAGAGCCCCCCCTAAGGTACGTCGACAGCCTCTGGCACAGCGGCCCTCGGACGCTTCGCCAGGCCGATTTTGCGGGCGATGTCCATGAAAGGCGTCACGATCAGGCTGTACACCGTCAGGTAACGCTGGTGATCCGCATCGCCAGTGCCAAAGCGGAGCGCTTCGGGCTGGGGGGTGGTGACGTAAAGCGTGCCGAACATCCAGTCCCAGAGTGACAGGTTGATGCCAAAGTTCTTGTTGAAGTGTTTCGGCGCATCGCTGTGATGAATCTGGTGTTGGGCCGGGCTGTTCAGCACATGTTCGATCACCGGCCCAAACGACAGCCAGACATGGGTATGGCGCAGGTTGGCCGCAAAGCCGTTGAGGATCAGCACCATCCAGGTCACGCCAAACAAGGTGTAGCGGCTGATTTCGCCGCCACAGGCGTACCAGAAGATCCCGGCAAAGGCACCGATGCACAGCGTATTGGTCACCTTCTCGACTATTTTTTCCACGAAGTGGATTCGGCTGGCGGTTGCCGGGACCAGCACCGGCGCCGAGTGATGGACCTTGTGAAAGTCCCACAGCCAGCGGGAGTGAAAGGCGCGATGGCCCCAATAGTTGGTGAAATCCTTGACCATGAACACACCCAGGCCATAGGTCAGCGACAACACGGGGTGTTCCTCGACTTGCAGGCGCGCGCCCCACAGCTCAGTGAAAAAATGCACGTAGTCGCCGGAGCGCAGGATATAGGCGTCCACCAGGCCGAAGATGGGCAGCACCAGCATGACTTTCAAAATGGCGCGGACGAAGTAGTAGCGGTAATCCAGCAACGCCGAGCGATGCAGGTGAACCCGGCGGCCACCGATGAATTGCCAGAACGTAGAGGCATCGGTCAATCCACGGGATTTGCGGTAGCAGAACAGCCCATAGGCGACGCTGTAGGACGTCATGAGAAACAGCAGGCCGAAGCGGCCGTTCAAATCGAAAATGCCGAAAAACTGGTCGGCGACCGGCTCAATCACCCATCGGGACAAATAATCATAAAAAAACATCAGAACTTCCACGCGCGACGGACCTCCGGCAAATGAAAACGAAGTCTAGATCATTCTCAATTGCAAAACTAACGCCGTTCGGCCAGTTTCGTCAGGTATAAGCCCCCACCACTCGCTTCACCGCCATCAGCGCCTCCCGCAGCGTGTCCATGCCCACCGAGCCGAGCGCGAGGCGGATCGCATGGGGCACATGAACAGAGGTGGCAAACGGCTCGGCGGTGGACACCGACACGTGCTCGCGCATCAAGGCCATGGCGATCTGGTCCGCCCTTGCATCCTCCGCCAGCGGCAGCCAAAGAAAATAGGACGAGGGATGGCTGACCACGCGCAGACCCGCCAATACCTCACCAGCCAAAATCTGCCGGGCCTGGGCATCCGCGCGTTTTTGCGCTTCCAGCGTACTGACGGTTCCATCGTCGAGCCATGCGCAGGCGATGGCGGTCATCACGCCAGGGGTGTTCCAGGTGGTGGCCTTGATCGTGCGCTTCAATGCCTCCACCCAGTGCGCAGGCGCGGCGACGAAACCGACGCGCAACCCGGTGGCGATGTTCTTGGAAAACCCTGAAACGTAGACCGTTCTTTCCGGTGCCAACTCGACGATGGGCAGTGGCGCCTCTTCTGCGAGAAACGCGTACGCAGCGTCTTCAATGATCAGCAGGTCATGCTGACGCGCAATTGCCACCAACCGGGCGCGCTGATCCGCCGGCATCACCCATCCCAGCGGATTGTGCAGCGTCGGCATGGTGTAGACCGCGCGCACCGAGCGGCTGCGGCAGAGCCCGGCGAAGGCATCGAGATCAGGCCCCTGATCGGAGACAGGAATGGGCACCACTTCAAGATGCAACGCCTCGGCCAGCAGCTTGAACCCGGGGTAGGTCAACGCGTCCGCCGCGATCACGTCACCGGGTTTGAGCAACGCCATCAGGGTCACCGCCAATCCATGCTGGGCCCCACTGACAATCAGAATCTGCTCGGCCTCGACCGTCAGCCCACGGGTCATCAAGTGGCGTGCAATCGAGGCCCGCTCATGCAGGCGGCCCGCATGTGGCTGGTAACGCAAATGCGCCTCCAGGTCACCGGACAGCGCAAGTTGGCGCAATGCCTGGCGCAACAGGTCCGCCTGCCCCGGCACCGAGGGATAGTTGAAATTGAGATCGATCATCCCCGCCGCCACGTCGGGTTGTTCGATGCCCTGGCCGGGCAACTGCGAGGTTTCCCGGACGAACGTGCCCCGCCCCGTTTCACCACTGACCAGCCCCATGGCTTCGAGCTCTGCATAGACCCGGCTGGCCGTAACCAATGCCAACCCTTCGGAGGCAGCCAGTTGCCGGTGCGTGGGCAAGCGCGTACCGGGAGGTAAACGGCCAGCGCGAATATCAGCGGCAAAGGTGTCGACCAGCGACTTGTATCGGGAGCGTGGCATGTCGGTATGTATCCATGACAATTTTTTGATTGTATCGATACTCGGTCATACGATGGGTTTCATGCAACCCGACCTTGAGCGTGAATGAAATGGAACGCACTTCTGAGCTGCAAAACCGGACGCTGGAAAACCGCCCCCAGGAAAATCAGGCCAGCGGCTGGATCAATGGCCTGATCGGAGTCGTGATCTTCAGCGGCTCGCTACCCGCGACACGGGTGGCGGTACTGGAATTCGATCCCGTTTTCCTCACGGTCGTCCGTGCCACCATCGCCGCCCTTCTGGCGCTCTGCGTGCTGCTGATTTTCAAGGAAAAGCGCCCGCCGGCACGAAGCCAATTACTGCCCTTGATCATCGTGGCACTGGGCGTGGTGGTCGGGTTTCCGCTGTTGACCGCGCTGGCCCTGCAATACGTGACGTCGGCGCATTCCATCGTGTTCGTTGGCCTGCTGCCGCTGGCGACTGCGGTGTTCGGGGTCTTGCGCGGTGGCGAGCGGCCGCGACCGGCATTCTGGCTGTTCTCGGTGTTGGGCAGTCTGTTGGTGGTCGGCTTCGCCGTGTCACAGGGCCTGACCGCCTCGCCGCAAGGCGACATCCTGATGCTGTTGGCGATCCTCGCCTGCGGCCTGGGGTATGCCGAAGGCGCGAAGCTGTCCCGGACGCTCGGCGGTTGGCAAGTGATTAGCTGGGCACTGGTGCTGGCGTTGCCGGTCATGGCGGCATTGACCTGGTGGCGCCTGCCCGCCTCGTTCACCCACATCAGCACACCGGCCTGGTTCAGCCTGGCGTATGTGTCGCTGTTCAGCATGCTGATCGGTTTTGTGTTCTGGTATCGCGGGCTGGCGCAGGGCGGGATTGCGGCGGTGGGGCAACTTCAACTGTTGCAGCCGTTTTTTGGCTTGGCGCTGGCGGCGACATTACTGCACGAACAGGTCAGCATCGGCATGCTCGGGGTTACGGTAGCGGTGATTTTCTGTGTGGCGGGCGCGAGAAAATTTGCCAAGTAACGAAAGTGTACTGCGGCTTGCGTCCACGGCTGTACGGGGAAAACCGTACAACCTCCATGATAAAAATAGCGCTCTCGCTCCCGGAGACTCGCCATGGACCTCGCCACCCTCACGCTTTTTTTGCCCGCCTGCTTTGCCCTGAACATGGCGCCCGGCCCGAATAACCTGCTGTCGGTCAGCAACTCGACGCGTTACGGCTATCGCGCCTCCTGCGTGGCCGGGATCGGTCGGTTGCTGGCGTTTGCCGGGATGATCGCCCTCGCCTCCGCCGGGTTGGCGGTGGTGCTGCAAACCTCCGAGCTGCTGTTCTACGGGATCAAGATTCTCGGCGCGGCCTATCTGTTTTACCTCGCCTGGCAATTGTGGCGAGCCGACCCTGGCGCCGAGCGTGTCGACACCCGCGCGCCCGTCGGTGTACTGGCCCTGGCGCGGCAGGAGTTCCTGGTGGCGGCCGGCAATCCCAAAGCCATCCTGATCTTTACCGCGTTCCTGCCCCAGTTCGTCGATCCGACCCGCGCCGTGACGCCGCAGTTTGCGTTGCTCGGTGCGTTGTTTTTGGTACTGGAATGGATCGCCATCAGCGCTTACGCCTACATGGGTTTGCACATGCGTCGCTGGTTCGCCGAGCCTTCCGGCAAGCGGATGTTTAACCGGTGCTACGCGGGGTTGCTGTCGGCGGCGGCTTCGGTGTTGTTGATGGCGAAGCGGGTGTAGCCAGTCGGATGGGGGCGTTGATTATTCACATTACGTGTGTAACGCCTTCACTTTAGTGCTCTTGATGCAATATCTGCGATGAATATGCTGTTCACAGGTTGAATCCGTGATCTCGCATAAGACAGAGAAAGAGCCCGTCCCCATGAACAGCCCCAGAACCCTCTATCAGAAGCACATCGACAGCCACACCGTTTGCCCTCTTGATGATGAAGGTCATGTGCTCCTGTACATAGACCGACAAGTCGCCAACGAATACACCAGTCCGCAGGCATTCAGCGGCATGCGTGAAGCGCGCCGCAGCGTCTGGCGCCCGAGTGCAACGCTGGCGGTTGTCGACCACGTTAACCCGACAACCCCCGTTCGCATTGCGACCATGCCGGACTCAGGTGGCGCACAGCAGGTGTCGTACTTCGAAGAAAACTGCCGTGACTTCGGTATCGAACTGTTTGACGTGCTCGACAAGCGCCAGGGTATCGAACACGTTGTCGCGCCCGAGCAAGGCTTTATATTGCCCGGAATGGTGGTCGCCGCGGGTGACAGCCACACCACCACCTATGGTGCATTGGGGGCATTCGGTTTCGGCATTGGCACTTCTGAAATCGAGCACTTGCTGGCATCGCAGACGCTTGTCTACAAGCGCCTGAAGACTCTGCGCGTCACGGTGAACGGGATACTTGGGCCCGGCGTGACATCCAAAGACATCATCATGGCGCTGATTGAAAACATCGGTGCATCAGGTGCCACCGGCTACGCGATCGAGTTTGCCGGCCCGGCCATCACAGACCTCAGCGTCGAAGCCAGAATGACCATCTGCAACATGGCCGTTGAAGCCGGCGCGAGGGGCGCCTTCATGGCACCAGATGACAAGGTATTTGCCTACCTGCAACTCAAGCCACGCGCGCCTCAAGGTGAGTTGTGGGAAAAGGCAGTCGCCAAATGGCGAGCGCTGCACAGTGACGAAGGGGCGCACTTCGATCGCGAAGTGACACTCGACGTCAATGCACTGGAGCCGATGGTCACGTGGGGAACGAGTCCGGACCAGGCCGCGCCCGTGGGCGGTCATGTGCCGGACCCCGCCGCACAGCCAGACTTCATTCTTCGCCAAGGCATGCAACGAGCGCTGGACTACATGGGGCTAACCCCGGGAATGCCGCTGAGCGATGTGGTGATCAGCCACGCATTCATTGGCTCGTGCACCAACGCTCGAATTGAAGACTTGCGGGATGTCGCTCGCGTTGTGCGCGGCAAGCGTGTTGCGACTCATGTACGCGCGATGATCGTTCCCGGCTCAACCTTGGTCCGCAACCAGGCTGAAGAGGAAGGGCTTGCACAAATTTTCCTTGACGCCGGTTTTGAGTGGCGTCAATCGGGCTGCTCGATGTGCCTGGCCATGAATGACGACGTGCTTGCACCCGGTGATCGCTGCGCATCCAGTACCAATCGCAATTTTGAAGGACGTCAGGGCGCGGGGGCTCGTACTCACTTGATGAGCCCTGCCATGGTGGCCGCTGCGGCGATCACCGGGCACTTGACCGACGTTCGTTCATTCGCCCTGGAGGCTTGAAACATGCAACCTTTCGATACCGTGAGTGGCAGCGCCGCGCCGTTTCTGGCTTCCAACATCGACACCGACGTGATCATGCCCAAGCAGTTCCTCAAAGGCATTGATCGCAAAGGGTTGGACCGAGGCCTGTTTTTCGATCTGCGGTTCCTTGAGTCAGGGGCGCCGAACCCCGATTTCATCCTCAACCAACCGGCGTGGAGCGATGCGGCGTTTTTAGTGGTCGGGCCTAACTTTGGTTGTGGTTCAAGCCGCGAGCACGCTGTTTGGGGCCTGAAGCAGGTGGGTATCCGCGCGCTTATCGGCACCAGCTTTGCCGGTATTTTTTACGATAATTGCCAACGCAATGGCGTACTCGCCATTCAAGTGTCTGAGGCCCAACTGAAACACATTGCGGGGGTCATCAGCGTCGCGGAAACCGCGAAGATCAGCGTGAATTTGCCCGAGCAGGAAATCCGACTGGCTGACGGATCGGTCGTTGCTTTCGAGATCGATCAGCTGCGCAAGCAATCGTTGCTGCTGGGGCTTGATGCCATCGGCACCACCCTGCAGCGTGCAGAGCAAATTAGAAGTTTTGAATTCCGGCACCTGTCGGAAAATCCCTGGCTGTAATCGCAATCAGGGGCTGGCGGTGGACTGCCAATTGGTCCTCCGCCGACACCTCAATCAAGTGACAGCTTGCGAAAATACTCTTCGAGAAACTCGACACAAACCCTCAACTTCGCTGACTGGCTGAGCCTTGTGGGGTACACCGCCCAAACGTTCGCACTCTGGGTGTATTCGTGAAGTACCTGCACCAAACGCCCCTGTTCCAGCATCGGCTTTACGTCCCACATCGACCGCAACAGGATCCCTCCTCCGCTCAACGCCCATTCCAGTACGATCTCGCCATTGTTGGAAGACAACGGGCCGCTGACTCGCACCGACTCTTCCTGTCCGTCCTTTGTCAGGTTCCAGACGCCAAATGCGTTATCGCGCTCTTTCAGGACCAGACAATCATGGTTTTTCAAGTCATCCAGTGAGCGAGGCATGCCTCTGCGCGCCAGGTACTCCGGTGTCGCACACAGCACTCGTCGGTTGCTCACAAGCTTTCGCCCCAAGTGCTGACCCGGCAGGTCATCCCCCACACGGATCTCCAGGTCGAACCCCTCCCCGACGATATCGACGACGCGGTCAAACACGTCCAGGCGGATGTCGAGTTTCGGGAAGGTCTGCGACAGTTTGCAGAGGGCGGGCGCTACGTGGTTGCGTCCAAAACCGAAGCTGCTGCAAATGTGCAAGGAACCCGTGGGTTCATGCCGCGCTTCAGATATTTCGCCCACAAAATCGTCAAGGTCACCCAGCAGCTTTTCTGCCCATAGTCGGGTTCGTTCGCCATCGTCGGTCAACGCGATACGTCTTGTCGTGCGGTGCAACAGCTTTGTAGACAGCGTCGACTCCAATACTGAAATACGCTTGCTGATGTAAGCCGGTGAATAACCGAGCTCTTCTGCGGCACTGGCAAAGCCATTTTTTCGAATGACGGTGAGAAAGACCTTGAGATCTTCCGGCAAGGGAAATTGATCACGATTCGTGTTCATACGCCTCATAGTTCCGCTATTTATCTCGTTATTTGCGAAGGATAGCATCGAACTACCGAGTGGAAACAAGCACCTGGTTAACCGTGAGTTTCTGAATCCTCGATAAAAACAACATGAGGAAATAGCACCATGAACAAGTCTTATGAGCCGTCTCTAAAAATCGAGGACACCCGCGATACCGGGTTTCGTCAGCGCTTGCGCAGTCTGTGTGCCTATGAAATTGGTGTTATCCCGCTACCGGTTTTTCTCGGCATCGCGGTGATCGTTTATCTGTCAGCCCACTTGGGTTTATTGCCTAAGAACATGATCGGCGGCCTCGCCATCATCATGACAATGGGCGTGTTTTTTGGCCAACTGGGCTCACGTCTGCCGATCCTGAAGGAAATCGGTGGCGGCGCCATTCTGTGCTTGATGCTGCCCTCCATTCTTGTGTTCTATGGCTTCTTCGGACCCGCCACCATTGACGCGACAAAAATGTTGATGAAGGAAGCCAACTTTTTGTACTTCGTCATTGCCAGCCTGGTCGTCGGCAGCATTCTGGGGATGAGTCGCTTTATTCTGGTTCAAGGCATGATCAGGATGTTCATACCGCTGCTTGTCGGAACCGTGGCTGCCGTGGGCAGTGGGCTCCTTGTAGGGAAACTGGTCGGCTACAGTTTCTACCACACCTTCTTTTTCATCATTGTTCCGATCATTGGCGGAGGGATTGGTGAAGGGATATTGCCGCTGTCGCTGGCCTACTCTGCGATCCTCGGTGGCACGCCAGACATCTACGTTGCCCAATTGGCGCCGGCCGCTGTGGTCGGCAACATCGCGGCGATTATCTGCGCGGGTTATCTGGCCCGTCTGGCGCTCAAACGCCCGCACCTCAATGGCGAAGGATCACTGATCCGGGCCAAGGACGAGAATGACAAATTCCAGGTCAAGGAAGAGAGCAACTCGGTATTCGATTTCAGACTGATGGGTGCAGGCGTCTTGATCATCTGCGCCTTCTTCGTCCTGGGCGGTCTGCTTGAAAAAGTCGTGGGAATTCCAGGTCCTGTCATGATGATCCTCGCCGCCGTGCTCTTTAAGTACGTGCGTGTCTTGCCGGAAAAACTGGAAAAAGGTGCGAACAGTTTCTACAAACTGGTTTCCGCCGCCTTCATCTGGCCCGTCATGATCGGTCTGGGCATGTTGTATGTTCCGCTCGATAGCGTCGTAAAAGTCTTTTCTATCGGCTACGTTCTAGTCTGCGTTTCGGTAGTGGTCTCAATGACCGTCGCAGGTTTTTTCATCGGCAACCTGATGAAAATGTACCCCATCGAATCAGCCATCGTGACCTGCTGCCACAGCGGCCTTGGAGGCACCGGTGATGTAGCGATTCTGTCAGCGGCCAATCGTATGTCACTGATGCCATTCGCACAGATCTCCACGCGTATCGGCGGTGCGTCGACGGTGATCCTGGCAACTATTCTTTTGCGGATGTTTGTTTGATACCGGAGAAATGTCGTCGATCAATCCAAACTTTTTCCTTCGCCGGGCGTCCTCTCTTTAATGCTGCCGGCATGGCTTGCAGCCTTAAAGAGCTACCCTCAGCCAAGGATCGCCGATGACCTTTCTTGTTTTTCTTCTAGCCTGCGGTGCCGCCGCAAGCACAGGCTTCTTTTTCAAACCGGGCCAGTGGTACGAATCGCTGGTCAAACCCGCCTTCACCCCACCCAACTGGGTGTTTCCAGTCGCTTGGTCGACGATCTACCTTTTACTCGCCTGGGCCGGGTACCGGTTGACCCTGATACCTGGCAGTCAGGAGGTGTTGGCGTTATGGGCGGCGCAGATTGCGCTGAATACGCTGTGGACACCGGTGTTCTTCGGCGCGCAGCGCATGTTCACCGGAATGTTGATCCTGACGCTGCTCTGGCTGGTGGTCGCGGTGATGGTGGTGATGGCGTTGCAGCTTGATGTGATCACTGGGTTGATTCTGCTGCCTTACCTTGGGTGGCTTTGCGTCGCCGCTGCGTTGAATTTTTCCATCTTGCGCAACAACCGCTGATGATGAATGCCAACGAGGGGATCAAATCGCCTTGGCCTGCTGACGAGCGGGCATTGGCGCAAGTGCGCGACTTCAACAAGAAGCTCGCCTGGTTGCCGCGCTTTCGAATCCGCAATCGCCTCATGCCTCGAGTGATCCAGGCCTTGCTGCGCGCCAGTCAAATCGGCGGCGCGGGTAAATTGCGAAAGCATGGGCTCAAGGCTGAAAGAAAAGTGGTGAGTGTGGGCGGCGTTTCAGTGCCCGTTCGGATCATCCGGCCCAGAGGTAAAGCAAAGGGCGTTGTGCTGGATTTCCATGGTGGCGGTTGGGTGATCGGCAACGCGCAGATGGATGACAACTTCAACGTTGCGATGGTGAATACCTGCAGCGTCACGGTCGTCTCGGTCGATTACCGGCTTGCTCTATCGACGCCGATTGAAGGTGTCATGGAGGATTGCCTGTGTGCAGCACGCTGGTTACTGAATGACAGTTGTGAAGAGTCTGCGGGACTGCCCGTGATCGTCGTCGGTGAATCGGCCGGGGCGCATCTTGCTGCGGCAACGTTGCTGGCGCTATCACCCGACTTGCTTCAACGGGTGAGCGGTGCGCTGTTGTATTACGGCGTCTACGATTTGACGGGAACAGCGAGCGTGCGTGCGGCGCCCCCTGAAACGCTGGTGTTGGACGGCCCCGGCATGGTTGAAGCGTTGCGCAGGCTGACGCCGAACCTCAATGACCAGCAACGCCGGCAGCCACCCTTGTCACCGCTGTACGGCGACTTTACGGGTTTCCCGCCGGCGCTGATGTTTGCCGGCGAGCTGGACCCCTTGAGAGACGACACAATCGAATTAGCCGCACGATGGACCAAATCGGCACCGGTCGAGGTGCATGTGTTGCCGTCATGTCCCCACGGGTTTATTCATTTTCCGACCGCCCTGGCAGATAGCGTGCTTGCGTATGGCCGTGAGTGGATAACGGCTCGGATCGACGCGTTCGCCGGCGCTGGGGTTACTTGAAAACCGGCACGCTCGCCGACGGGTTTGGCGTTCGCAGGTACTCACGCAACCGAACGCCAATCTCCGCAATTTTTGCCTCCCCCGCACGCAAGGCCTGCGGGTTGGTGTGAACCGAGTAGCTGCCCAGCGCAAGATCATGGGGATGAGGTTCCGCGGACCCGATCACGAAGACCGTATCCTGAAGCATGGCCTTCAGCGTCACTGCCCCGCTACCGGGTTCGAAGATAACCATTTCACCCGCCGTGACCAGGCCTGGTGCGCCGAGCGATCCCCGGCTGACACTTAACCACAAAGATTCGTGCCCATCCGGTGGCACATAGGTCCAGGACTGCCCAGCCGCAAGCGTTACCAGCAAGTAGTTCATACCCGAGGGAGCGCGGACCGGGCTTTGGACACCTTGGTACGCGCCAAGAATCACCCGCGCCGGCCCCACTTCAGGCATCACGTTTGACTCCAGGTACTGGCTGTCGACACTTGCGTTTTCCAACGCGGGCGGCAGTGCAACCCACAGTTGAAAGCCTTGAATCCGCTTCGATGTCCCGACCGACATTTCCTTCCCATGCCACACCCCGCCCCCCGCGCGCATCCATTCAACACCGCCATAGTCAATCGTCCCCGCACCCGATTCGGCATCCTCGAAGCGCAAATTGCCTTCAGTAATGACGGTGACGGTGGCGATCCCCGAGTGTGGGTGCATGGGCATCCCCCCGATGAATGAGCTCTCACCTTCGAACAGGTCAAGGAACACGAATGGCTTGATCAGGTGGCCCAGATCGGAAGGACTCATCAGTCGGACAATCGAGCCATGCCCGCTGCCGGTGGTGCGGTAGCTGATGGCGCGATGCTTGGCACTTGGAGCGATACCGATGGGAGGCTGTTGCTGAACGGTCATGATGATTGCCTGTTATGCAGAGTTGGGAGCCTTGCGGGCCCGATGCCTGAAACAATAGGGCCAAGGCGATTGCTTGATAAGTCGATACAATTGGATTGCACTCGTCCACCAGCAACAGGAATGACCCGCCATGATCGACCTCAATGACATCGCCATGTTTGTGCAGGTGGTACGCAGCGGCAGCTTTGCAGAGGCGGCGCGACGCCTCGGCATGCCGCCCAATACCGTGAGTCGGCGCATCCAGCAGCTCGAAGCGCATCTGGGTACGCGCCTGCTGCAACGCTCCACCCGCAAGCTCACGCTGACCAGTGCCGGCCAGGACTTTCATGAGCGTTGCGCGGGCGCGGTCGACGGCCTGCTCGACGCGGGTCAGGCGTTGTTAACAGGCAGCAACGAACCGAGCGGCTGGGTGCGCGTGGCGGCTCCGGCCGACTTTTTCGACTTCTTTCAGATGGAATGGGTGACCGATTTTTTGGCGATGCATCCGCGCGTGCGGCTCGACTTCGTGCTCAGCGATGTGAAGGCTGACTTGATTGCCGAGCAGATTGACGTCGCTTTTCGTGGCGGCTCCTTGCGCGACTCAGGCTATGTCGGTCGTCAGATTCTCGACCCTCGCAGCGTCGGGATGGTGGCCAGCCCGTCCTACATCGCGGCACGCGGCTCACCGAGCACACTGCAGGACCTGTTGAACCACGATTGCGTGATCTCCGCGCAACCCGGTGGTCATGCTACGTGGCGCCTGGTCGGGCCCAACGGTGAGGAAGAGGTGCAAGTTGCCGGGCGCTTCAGTGGCAATACCGCGCAAGCACTGCGCAAGGCCGCCGTGGCCGGGCTCGGCATCGCGCTGCTCCCGCCGATGATGGCCAGGCTCGACGTTCAGGCGGGAGTGCTCGTCCCGGTGCTGCCGCAATACCAGCCCCACGGCTACGGTTTTAACGTGCTGTATCCGAGCCGTCGACAGTTGCCGCTCGCCGTATCGGCGTTCATCGCGTGGGTGATCCAGAAGCTGAATGCGGCGGATGCGCCGCAGGTGTATCGATAGCGGGTTGGCGAGGAAGCAAGCTCCCCCGCCAACGTGATGCAGCGATTACTTGGGCGGAACGAAGTTATCCAGCATTCGATTCACCGCCAGCTCTCCCAGCATGATGACCTGTTGCAGCGCCAGCACGTTACTGCGATGAGTCCCCTCTAGCGATGCCGCGACGTTGCTGGCCATGACACTGGCCGACGCCATGTTCTCGCACGTTTGAACCAGCAAGGTTTCATGGTCGACGTCTGGGGCAATCATGTAAATGGTGCTGGGTTTACGTGGGGTGTTGTTCATGAGCGCCGCCGGATTGAGATAGAAGTTCAGCGCGCGTTCGGCTGCGTCGTGGAGTTTTTTTGGGTCGAGGGTTTCGTACGGGGATACTGACTCGGCGGTTGGCGGATCGGTATCGGGTGAATCGGTGTCCGGCGGGTTAGGTGTTACTTTGAACATAGATGAACTCCAACTTCTAATATTGAGGAGCCATCACCCTCGCTACCAAACGAAGGGGTGGCGGCCATACGTGGGTTGGTAGACCGGTAGAAGCTGGAAACCCGGCGCTCACAATGGAGCCCCACGCATGACCACCATAAACACAGAGTCCCAAAAAGAGACTACATAAGGTGTTGTCATGCGGCTTCTAGACGGGCTACCAAACCCGATCACTGTTTTTCAGTGACAGGGAAACGATATAGCCCACCCCGTAGCCGCACAAGCCGGCGGATTCTGGCTTGATCGTAGGTAACGGCGCAAGGTCTTGTAGCCTTCGGGACGTAACACCAAGTGTTTTTAAACACGCTTCGTTAAACGCGTGAAGTCATCCAAAAAAATCAAAGAAACATCCGGCATTTATTAGCGTAGGTGGCTGCTTGGGCGCTTCGTTCAACAAAGCCCGGCGTAGCCCGATCTCGGCTTATACGCTGAACGAAAACGCAAACGCCCCGTACCGATTGACGGCCGGGGCGCAGTAAGGCCTTCAGACAGGATCAGGCCGGGTTTTTCACGCTTGGCCGCTCACCTGTTTTTGCGTTCCATGCGAGGAGCGCAGTGCACTCATCCGGAATCGCAATTTGAGCGAAACCGGCGAAGATCAAGCCCGCCCAAACGGTGATGTCCGCCATCGAGAATTGATCGCCGGCCACGTAAGGCTGCGATCTCAAGACCTGGTCGAAATACTTCATGCCGTTGATAGCTTTCTCACGGTGCATCTCGCCCCATACGACCCGGTCGCTCCACTCGGGGCTTTTATAGGCTTTCAATTGAGGCCCGAGCCCGTCGGTCGCGTGGTGAAAATAGATGCCGATGGCTTCGATGAGCTGGTCGTCGGCGCGTTTCTGCATCATGTGGATCATCCCCTTCTCTTTCGGCGTTGTGCCAGTGAGCGTGGGATTGCCATCAAGGTTGTCGAGATACTCGGTAATGGCCGTGCATTCGGACAGATAAGTGCCGTCATCCAGTTCCAGAACCGGCACGGTGCCGGTGGGGTTGATCGCTAAAAAAGCGCTTTGTTTGTGTTCGGCTGCCGGCAAATCGATCTTGATGAACTCGATGCTGGACGCCAACGCCTTCTCGGCGATGACCACTCGAATACGTAACGGGCTAGGAAAACCGGGGATATCGTAGATCTTCACGTTAACTCCATTGCCATCTA
This sequence comes from Pseudomonas sp. OV226, assembly GCF_003148705.1. Lineage (NCBI taxonomy): Bacteria > Pseudomonadati > Pseudomonadota > Gammaproteobacteria > Pseudomonadales > Pseudomonadaceae > Pseudomonas > Pseudomonas sp. OV226. The sequence continues at coordinate 199,102 of NZ_QGGS01000010.1, forward strand.
TCTATCGGGAGGTAGACAATGCGGCCAGCGATCGTTCAGGTCAACCGATATCTATCGATAGGTAGGCAAAAACAGTATGACAACAATCGATACCAAGCAAACCATCCTGCAAGCAGCCCGTAGAGTCGTGCAGGCCCGCGGCTACAACGCATTGAGTTTTCGCGAGTTGGCGAAAGAAGTGGGGATCAAAAGCGCCAGCATCCACTACCACTTCCCAACCAAGGGTGATTTGGGTGCTGCTCTGGCTCGACGCTACACCGAAGACACCGCCGCGTATCTGGATCAGTTACTGGTGGAATCACAAGACCCGAAGTCGATGATGAAGGACTACACGGCCGCCTTCCGCGCAGCCCTGGAAAACGACAATCGGATGTGCCTGTGCGGAATCCTGGCGGCCGAGCACCACGATCTCCCGGCCGAAGTACGCGTCGAAGTGGACGGGTTCACGGATACGAACGTTCGATGGTTGGCCAAGGTGCTGGCGCTGAAACAGCCAGACGTTCAGCCAGAAGCACTTGAACGGCAAGCACTGTCGATATTTGCCGCCATTCAAGGTGCGCAACTGGTGTCCCGAGGGCGCAACGACATTTCGGTGTACGACCAAATGATCGAATCCTATCGAGTGGCCGGTTTGATGCCTTGAAGTTCGCTTGCCCCGAATCGAGTTTTTACGATAGCGGCTTGGGGATGCCTAAGGCTGATCAGTGGACGGCCCTTTGAGCTCGACCTGGTTACCATCCGGGTCGAAACAATAAAGCGACAAGCCATAACCTTCAGCACCAAAGCGCGTGGCGGCTTTCTCCACTGTCAGACCAAACGACTGCAAGTGGCTGACAAGCGCCGCCTCATCAAAGGGTTCGATGCGCAGGCAGACATGGTCGAGGTTACGCCCCTCGTGACCGGCTGCTGCGCCGCCCTTGCGGCCGAGTTCACCGTCGAGGCTGACGAGGTCGATCATCGAGGTGCCGGCGCGCAGGTGCACCAGCCCCAGCTTGTCCTGGCGCTTGACCAGTTCTGCGCCGAACACTTGCGCGTAAAACGTGATGCTTCGTTCCAGGTCCTGGACGCGCAGCACAATATGATCAATCTGTTGAATCGTGAACGGGTGCATGAAGTCGGTTCCTGAATGGCAGCCTTGTCAATAACCCGATGACTGTAGTCCAGCGCCACAAAAATTCACTGTCGATTTTGCGGTGGAGACTCCCACCCCAGGGTTTTATGCTCAACCCATGAACATACAGACCGCTTTACTGCCGCCCCACGCCGAAATGGTTCGCGCCATGCTCGAACGCGACACCGCCTATGAGGGGGTGTTCTTCACGGCCGTGAAAACCACCGGGATCTTCTGCCGCCCCGGCTGTACGGCGCGCAAGCCAAAACCGGAGAACGTCGAGTTCTTTGCCCATGCCGATGAATGCCTGTCGGCGGGCTACCGCGCCTGTCTGCGCTGCAAGCCGCTGGACGCTGTGGCCATCGCACCCGGCTGGGTGCAGACGTTGCTGAAGTCGGTGGACGCCGATCCCGAGCAGCGCTGGACCGACGCCCAGTTGCTGGCCGAGGGCATCGAGCCGCTGAAGTTGCGGCGCTGGTTCAAGCAGCATTTCGGCATGACCTTTCACGCCTGGCTGCGCACCCGACGTCTTGGCATGGCGCTGGGCGGGATCAAACAGGGCGATTCCATCGACAGCGCGGCATTCGACTCAGGTTATGAATCGCTCAGCGGCTTTCGTGACGCTTTTCAGAAGTCGTTCCACATTACGCCGGGCCGGGCCGCTCAAAGTGAACCGCTGCTCTTTACCCGGCTGACCACGCCACTGGGGCCGATGATCGCCATGGCCGAGCGCCGTGGCCTGGTGCTGCTGGAGTTCCTCGATCGCCCGGCATTGACCCGGGAAATCGAAGAACTGCAGCACCGGCATGACTACGCTGTCGCGCCGGGACATCACGCCCATCTGCAACACATCGAGGCCGAACTGGCGCAGTACTTCGCCGGCAAGCTCACGCACTTCAGCGTGCCATTGCACTTGCCGGGCAGCGACTTCGCCCGCCAGGTGTGGGCGCAACTGGCTACTATCCCCTATGGCCAGACCAGCACCTACGGCGCCATTGCCGCACGACTGGGCAAGCCCGGTGCCAGCCGCGCCGTGGGCCTGGCCAACGGGCGCAATCGACTGGCCATCGTGGTGCCCTGCCACCGGGTGATCGGTGCGGACGGCTCGTTGACCGGCTATGGTGGAGGACAACCGCGCAAGGCGTTTCTGCTACGGCTGGAAAACGCGGCGGTGCAGCTCACCCAACCACTCGCGTTCTGAATTTCTCAACCGTCATAAGGAAGGACATTCGATGGACAACCAATTCCACCAGTTGCACCAGTTGCACCAGCAAGGCTTGTTGATCCTCACCAACGTCGCCGATGCCACCGGGGCGCGGATCGTCGAGCAACTGGGCTGTAAAGCGGTCGCCACCAGCAGTGCGGCGGTGGCGTGGGCTCATGGTTATGCGGACGGTAATGCCCTGCCCGTCGAACGCCTGGTATCGACCGTCGAATCCATCGCCCGGGTGATTTCCGTGCCGTTGACGGTGGACATCGAGGCGGGCTATTCCGATGACCTTGCGCGCGTTGCGCAAGTGATTGAGGCGGTGATCGCCGCCGGGGCGGTCGGGATCAATATCGAAGACGGTGCGTCCCCGCCCGAGCTGCTGGTGCGCAAAATCGAAGTGGCGCGCAAGGTCGCCGATCAGCGCAATGTGAAACTGTTTATCAACGCACGCACCGATGTGTACCTCCGCGGATTGGTGCCGGCCGAGGATCGCGTCGCCGAGACACTCAGGCGCGCCGCCTTATACCAGGCGGCGGGTGCCGACGGGTTGTTTGCGGCGGGCGTCTCGGCGGAGTATGAAATCGCGGCGTTGTGCCAAGGCACCGCGCTGCCGGTAAACGTGCTGGGACTGGCGAGCCTGCCCTCGCCCGACGCGCTGCAAGCCTTGGGCGTGCGACGCTTGAGTGCCGGTTCGGGCATCGCCGAGTTTCTGTACGGTGCGATGGCCGGCCTTTCAAAAAGTTTTCTGGAAACCGGCAAACTCGACAGCAGCCACCTCAAGGCCTTCACCTACGGCGAGATCAACGCCTTGCTCAAACCCGCCGGGACTGCTTGATCGCCATGCCCGATCCCTATCAACCCGCGAGCGCTTATTTGGCGTCCCTGGACGACGACTGGGCGCGCCACATCGCCGCCATCGGCCCGTGCCTGCATCAGCCCCATGCGGCTCGCGATCCGTATGAGTCGCTGGTGCGGGCGATTGCCTACCAGCAACTGCACGCCAAGGCCGGTGATGCGATTGTCGGCCGGTTGCTGGCGCTGTTTCCATCGGTGAGCTTTCCACGGCCCGAGCAGATTCTGGCGACAGGGTTCGATCAATTGCGCAGTTGCGGGTTCTCGGCAGGCAAAATCGCGACCATTCAAGGGATTGCCCAAGCGACCCTGGACGGCGTGGTGCCGGATTACGCCACGGCATTGGCGATGGAAGATGAGGACCTGATCTCGCGACTGGTGACCTTGCGCGGCGTCGGGCGCTGGACGGTTGAGATGTTGTTGATCTACAGCCTCGAACGGCCGGATATTTTGCCGGCCGATGACTTCGGCGTGCGTGAGGGGTATCGGCGGCTGAAGGGGCTGGAAGTACAACCAACACGCAAGCAGATGGTCGAGATCGGGCTGGCGTGGAGCCCATACCGGACGGTGGCGGCTTGGTATTTGTGGCGGGTGCCCAACAAATAAACCGCGTTATCGTTCATCGTCGGAACGCCGCCCAGACCAAGCCCGGCTCCCACAGTGGATTTGTGGCGTTCACAAGACCAATGTAGGAGCCGAGCTTGCTCGCGATGGCGGAATCACATTCACCCCATTACCCAATGCCCATCACAACCCGGATTTCAACCGGCTAAACGCCCGGATCAATGCCCGGTTAAACGCCTTCCCATTATCATTCTTGCTGTACAACGAGGCCTTCACCTGCGCCGTCGGATACGTCCCCGGATCATTGCGAATCGCCGGATCAATCAAGCCATCCGCTGCCGTAATCGCATTGGCGTAATGAATGGTGTCGGTAATCGGCGCAATCACCTCCGGCGTCATCAAATAATCCATCAACGCCAGTCCCGCCTCGGGATGCGGCGCATCCTTGGGGATGACCATCGCGTCAAACCAGATCAACGTGCCTTCCTTCGGGATCCGGTAAGTCAGCGTGAATGGCTTGTTCGCAGCCGCTGCCTGTCCGGCAGCGATGGCCACGTTGCCGTTCCACGACATCGCCACACAGGTGTTGCCGTTGGCCAGATCGCTGATGTTCAGGTCATTGTCAAAATAGCGGATAAACGGGCGAATTTTCGCCAATTGCTGCTCGGCCAGCTTCAGGTCATCCAGGTTCTGACGGTTGATGTCCAGGCCCATGTACTTCATGACCGCCGCAAACACTTCGTTGGGATCGTTGAGCAGGCTGACCCCGCAATCGGCAAATTTCGACACCACCGCCGGGTCGAACAGCATCGCCCAACTGTCCGTTGGTGCGTGCGGTAAACGCTGTTCTACGGCCTGTTCCTGATAGCCGACGCCGGTGGTGCCCCACGCATAGATACCGGCGTAGCGATTGCCGGGATCAAACACCGCCATGTGTTCGCGGAATTCGTCGCCGACACCTTGAAAATGCGGTATTTGCTGGTGGTCCAGCGTCTGGATCGCGCCACTCTGGATCGCCCGCGATAAGTGCTGCCCCGCCGTTAGCACCAGGTCATAACCGCTGCGTCCGGTCAGCAGTTTGGTTTCGACGGTTTCCAGTGAATCAAAGTGATCAGCGACCACATGGATACCGGTTTTCGCCTCGAAATTCTTCAACGTATCCGGGGCCAGGTACTCGCCCCAGATATACAGGTTGACCACCGGTCTGGTGGTGTCGGCGGCCTGCACACACAGGGGTGCAAGCACCAGCATTAACGCTTGAGTCAGTTTGTGCAGGCCCATGTTCAAACGTCCTTTTTGTTGCGGGCAGGCGCCGCGTATTGCGGCATGGTGATGCACGCGACATTGCCGCCGCCGAGGAGGATTTCCCGGGAGTTTTCGATACCGACAATTGTGTGAGTCGGGAACAGTTCGGCCAGCGTTGCCAGCGCCGCCTGATCGTGACGGTCACCGAACAACGGCACCACGATCGACGTATTGCCGGCGTAGTAGTTGATATACGACGCGCATATCTGCGTCCCGGCCTGGCGCGTATGCGTGCTGTCTTGCTGATCCAGCCCTTCGGCTTCTGCAGCGGTCCATTGCAGTACATCCGGTTGCGGCAGTTTATGCACGATCAGCTCGCGACCACGGCTGTCACGGGTGCTGCGCAGGATGTCGTAGGCCTCCTGATAGATTTCCCACTGGGGGTCATCGCGGTTGTCGGTCCATTGCAGCACCACTTCACCGGGTCGCACGAAGCAGGCGAGATCGTCGACGTGGCCGTCGGTTTCGTCGAACTTGCACCCGCGCGGCAGCCAAATGACTTGCTCGGCGCCGAGGTAATCGGTCAGTCGGCGCGTGACCTCTTCCTTGCCCAAATGCTGATTGCGGTTGCGGTTTAGCAGGCATTGCTCGGTGGTGAGGATGCTGCCTTGGCCGTCGCTTTGAATGCCACCCAACTCGGCAATCAACGGTGCGCGGTAGCGGTCGAAACGTTCGATTTCGAGAATCTTGCTGGCGATCTGATCGTCCTTGTCCCACGGGTAGTACAAACCTCCGTCAAGGCCACCATAAGCGTTGAACTCAAAGTCGACGCCGCGCACTTCACCGCTGTGGTCGTTGACCACAAAGCACGGGCCACTGTCGCGGAACCAGGTGTCGTTGCAGGTCATTTCCACCACCCGCACTTGAGGGGGAAGCTGGCGGCGGGCGGTGGCGAATTGGGCGGCGGAGGCACACACGGTCACCGGTTCGCTTTGCGAGATGGCGGTGACGATTTGCACCCAGACTTTCTGCGCAGGCTTGGCGCCGTTGCGCCAGACGTCGGTGCGCTCCGGCCAGCCGAGCCAGCAGCCGGACTTGGCTTCGAATTCGCCAGGCAGGCGGAAGCCGTCTTGTTTGGGGGTGGAGTCGAGCAAACGTGCCATGTTCAAACCTCATCAACGGGATTGGAATGACCACAGGCTAAGGTCGCTGGCGCCTTGCTCGCCAACGATGATTATTTCGGAACACTTGAATTCAACTCATCAATCGATCAGTTGATCGTTGAACCATTCCAGCATCTGCGCCACGGCCGGACGCTCCAGCCGCACCCGTTCGCATACCAGTGCGTATTGGCCGAGCGCCGTCATGCTGGACGTGAACGGCCGCACCAGACGCCCGCTGAGCAAGTCCTCCTGAGCCGTCAGGTTGTCGCCCATGGCCACGCCCTGCCCTTGGGCCGCTGCTTCCAGTGCCAGGCCCGCGTGGGCGAAATACAACTGCCGTTCGGGGCGTTGATCCCCGGCATGGCTGGTCAGCCAAGCGGTCCAGGTCTTGCCGTCCTGATCGTCGTGCAACAGGCAATGGCGCGTCAGATCCTTGGGCGCCTTCAACGTACCCTGGTTGAACAGACCGGGGCTGCACACCGGAAAGAACTGCAATGCCGGCAATGGCCGGACGAAGTACGCGCTGCTGTCCACCGGGCCCGTGCCATAGGTGATCGCCAGGTCGATGTCTTCCCCGGGTGCCGTCGCATCAATGGGTTGTTCATAGAGGTGCAAGGTGATGTGCGGATAGCGCGCGTAAAAATCCGTGAGGCGGCTCATCAACCATTTTTGTGCCAGCTCGGCGGTCACCGCCAGTCGCAACACTGCCAGTGATGACGGATCGCGCAGTTCGTCGCAGGCATCGCCGATCAATTCGAAGGCCTGCTGCAAGCTCTGCATCAAGCGCCCGGCGGCCATCGTCGGGCGAATCTGGCGACCTTCACGCACAAACAGCGACACGCCCAGCTGTTCTTCCAACTGGCGAATCTGGTGACTGACAGCGCTGTCGGTGACACACAACTCCGCCGCCGCCCGGCCAAAATGCGCGTGACGGGCAGCACATTCGAAGGTTCGCAGTGCTGCCAGAGAAGGTAGTCGTCGCATGAGTCAGCCCCGGTGATGGAGGCGCCCATGCTGCCTTGGCCGTGAGTGGGCGTCCAGCAGGACCGCGTTATCGTTCATCGCGGGCAAGCCCGGCTCCTACAGGCGTTCACAACACCCTGTAGGAGCCGAGCTTGCTCGCGATAGCGGCGGCCCATTCACCACAAATCCACCGCCCCATCACCCTCCCTTATCCATCATGACTTCCCTCCATCCCAGGCGCATGTTGGTGTCTCAACCGGAGGGATTCGCCATGCTCGAAGCACTGAAACAGATCAACTCAACCTCAGCCTTCAACCGCTGGGCCGATTTCGAAGTGACCCATGCCGCAAGTGGCGAAGCCGAGCTGACCATGGCTTTTCGCGAAACCGATATGGCGCAATATGCAGGCTTCCTGCACGCTGGCCTGATTGGCGCGCTGCTCGACACGGCGTGCGGCTTTGCTGCCGGTACGGTCGCCGGCAACGTGCTGGCGTCGCACTTTTCGGTCAACTGCCTGGCGCCTGCAATCGGTGAAGCGTTCGTCGTTCGGGGTCGGGTGGTAAAGGCTGGCAAGAAACAGGTGTTCGCCCGCGCCGAGCTGTTTGCACAAACCGGCGATCAACTGAAACTGGTAGCGACCGGCGATGCGATTCTGGTACCGGTCTAGGCTGTCTGGATAAACCCCAGACCGGTCGGAGGTTGCCATGCAGCTCGAAGGCTCCTGTCATTGCGGCGCGGTGTCGTTCAGTTTGAACAGCGCCCACCCCTACCCTTATCAGCGTTGCTACTGCTCGATCTGCCGCAAGACACAGGGCGGTGGCGGGTATGCGATCAACCTCGGCGGCGATGCCGCAAGCCTTAAGGTACACGGGCGAAAGCACATCGCGATTTACCATGCGCGGCTCAAGAATGACGGCGACAAACGCGTCCACAGCAGCAGCGCCGAGCGGCATTTCTGCTCACTGTGCGGGAGTGGTTTGTGGCTGTTCAGCCCTGAGTGGCCGGAGCTGATCCACCCGTTCGCGTCCGCCATCGACACTCCGTTGCCGGTGCCACCGGAGCACACGCACCTGATGCTCGGCTCGAAAGCACCGTGGGTGGAGGTCGAAGCGCACCCTGGCGATCAGCAATTCGACGTTTATCCCGAAGAATCCATCGCCGACTGGCACGAGCGCCTTGGGTTGACTCGCGAGGACGTTTAACAGTCTGTGTCAGGCCGCTGCGGGCACACCGCTGTGGAAACGGAATTCCACGTCTGGCGACTCGATCAGTTCCTGCTCGGCGGCGCGGACCTTGTCGATCACCTGGGCGATATCCTTGGCATCGCCGTACTGATAGGCCAGTTTCAGGTAACCCTGAAAATGCCGGGCCTCGCTTTTCAGCAGGCCGAAGTAGAACTTGCCCAGTTCTTCGTCCAGATGCGGCACCAGTGCCTCGAAACGCTCGCAGCTACGGGCCTCGATAAACGCGCCGACCACCAGGGTGTCCACCAGTTTGACCGGTTCGTGGCTACGCACCACTTTGCGCAAACCCGAGGCGTATCGCCCGGCAGACAGTTGGCGCAGCTCGATCTTGCGCTTTTTCATCAGGCGCATGACCTGCTCGTGGTGCACCAGTTCTTCCCGGGCCAGGCGCGACATCAGGTTGATCAGGTCGACGTGGGAGTGATACTTGGCAATCAGACTCAGCGCGGTGCTGGCGGCCTTGAATTCGCAGTTCTTGTGGTCGATCAGCAGGGTTTCCTGATCGGCCAGTGCGGCCTGAACCCAGCCGTCGGGGGTACGGCAGCCGAGGAACTCGTGAATTTCGGGAAGGATCATGGGGCTCACGGATAAGTGGTTCAAATCGAAGGGCGCCGATTATACCGGCCTGCCCGCAGACCACCAGCGGCCAACCATTGATATGCATCAAGTCGCCGGATGCCGGGCAGCAACTATAGTTGTGCAACGCCGTGCTTTTTTCTTCAGGAGATCCCGATCATGCAAGCCATTCGCAGCATTCTGGTGGTCATAGAACCCGAACACTCGGAGAGCCTGGCGCTCAAACGGGCCAAATTGATTGCCGGTGTGACTCAGGCGCACTTGCACCTGCTGGTCGGCGACCCCAAGCATGATCACAGCGGCATGCTGGGCGTGCTCAAGGCGGCCCTGGTGGCGGACGGTTACAGCGTCACCACCGAACAGGCCTGGCATAAGAGCCTGCACGAAACCATCGTCGAGGTGCAGCAAGCTGAAGGCTGCGGGCTGGTGGTCAAGCAGCACTTCCCGGACAGCCCGCTGAAAAAGGCACTGCTGACCCCGGATGACTGGAAGTTGCTTCGCGCGTGCCCTACCCCCGTGCTTCTGGTAAAAACCGCCGGTTCCTGGAAAGACAAAGTGATTCTGGCGGCCGTCGATGTCGGCAATACCGACCCTGAACACCGCCACCTGCACAACACCATCATCGATCATGGCTATGACATCGCCGGCCTGGCCAAGGCGCACCTACACGTCGTCAGCGCTCATCCGTCGCCGATGTTGTCCGCTGCCGACCCCACGTTGCAGCTCAGCGAAACCATCGAGGCGCGCTATCGCGAGCAGTGCCGGGCGTTCCAGGCAGAGTTCGACATCGACGACTCGCACCTGCACATCGAAGAAGGCCCGGCAGACGTTTTGATACCGTTCATGGCGCACAAGCTGCAGGCGGCTGTGACCGTGATTGGCACCGTGGCGCGCAGCGGACTGTCAGGGGCATTGATCGGCAATACGGCTGAAGTGGTGCTGGATTCGGTGGAGAGTGACGTGCTGGTGCTCAAGCCGCGGGAGATCGAGGATCATCTGGAGGAGTTGGCTGACAAGCATTGAGATGCTTAACGTCGGGGCGCAAACTTTCGCGAGCGGTGCAACTATTCGAACTGCTCGCGAAGTTTCTAGGCGCCAAAGGCGTCTTTCAGAAAACCCGGTGCGATGTAGCGCTGGTAGTGCGCCTCGGACAGGAGGAAAAATTCCCGATCAATGGCATCGCGCAATTCCGGCAGGTTCCAGTCGCGGAATTCCGGCATCAACACCATCCCGTAAGCCTCCAGGTTGTTGATCACCCGCGCCCCTCGGGCAATCAGTTGATACGCCCAGCAATACTCTGACTGATGCGGCACAAAACGAATCTTGCGTTGCTCCAGCTGCAAACGCAGGCGCTGGGGGTCGAACACCTCCAGCTTGCTGGCCATCACTTGGGACAGCAATTGTTCAAGTCGAAGCCATACGGCGCGCTTCTCCTCCTCGTTGTAGCCATTCCAGTTGATCACTTCATGGTGGAAACGCTTACAGCCACGGCACACCAAATCACCGTAAACAGTGGAGCAAAGGCCGACGCAGGGCGTCTTGATAGTCTGATTGGGCATAGAGGTAGGCAAAACACGGGGAAAACTGACAGGTCCGCATGTTAGCCCTTTGTCTAACATTCATCACCCCTCAAAATTCGAGGGCTAACTTACCTTTAATTTTTTTTTGCCGTAGAATCAGCCAGCCTTTTTAAGGCGCCAATGTCCGTTTGAAGCTGTTTTCAAAGCGTCACGAGCACAGTCGTTCCTTCAGAGCGGTGTTGGCGAAGGGTTTTTCCAGCGGGGAAAAGCTCAACGCCAACCCTCATCAGCTCCCGTTCTGCAGGCGTAAAACTTTGAAAGCAGCTTCTGTAAGGAATTGTCGGTAATTCTGGCTAAGTGGCTCACAACGCCATGCAGCGCATGAGTACGGCAATTTCGGGATGAGCGTCCCGGACACCCATTTGGGACCACTGATGAGGGTAATAACTGTGCTTGAAGCCTACCGCAAACATATCGAAGAGCGTGCAGCACTGGGTATCGTTCCCCAGCCACTTAACGCCGAACAAACTGCAGGCCTGGTCGAGCTGCTGAAGAATCCTCCGGCTGGCGAAGAAGCTTTCCTCGTTGACCTGATCACCAATCGCGTTCCACCTGGCGTGGACGAAGCAGCCTATGTCAAGGCCGGCTTCCTGTCCGCCCTCGCCAAAGGCGAAGCCAAATCCCCCCTGATCGACAAGAAGCGCGCTGTTGAACTGCTCGGCAC